>NZ_JBBEGC010000034.1:0-69585 GCF_037401995.1 Saccharothrix sp. CCNWYY140 | reverse complement strand
AGTGTGGTAGCCCTTCGGGCAGGCCATACGGGGATGACACAAGCAAGAAGCCCAGGCAGAGGTGTGCCGTGCGGCAGGCAAGAGGAGCGCTGCGCGCGAAGGGCTGCTGGGCTGGGCGTCACTCCTTAAGGGGAATGACTGCATGATCGCGGCCGATTGCGGGTCAACTGGGCGGGACGGATGGAGGTCGAGTCCATGTCCACGCTTCCCATCACCGCCAACTACCGGCGTCACGGTGACGACTGGGCGGTGACCGTGCGCACCGCTGACAAGGTGCTCGATGCTGTTGCGCCCGGGTTGATCGCCGCGCGGGTCCAAGCTGATCAGCTGGTCGACGAGATCTCCGGTGGGAACGAGGACCGGGCCGTGGTGCACATGCTCGATGGGGACGCGTATGCGTTCTCCGTGGTGTACCTGCACACTCGGCACGGGCTCACGCCGCAGCGTGACGCGAGCACCCCTCACGACCAGCCGATCAACGACTGAGAGCGGCCTGATCCCGCCTAGGATGTCCGGCCAGAGGCGACGGGAGCAGACGATGGCCACTCCGGTGTACAGCGGGACGCCGAGATCTCCGCAGCGGGGCAGACCCCGGGACGCTAGTCGTGACGACGCGTTGCGGCGGGCCGCGTTGGAGGTGATGGCGGAGGTTGGGTATCGGGCGTTGACGATGGATGCCGTCGCCGCGCGGGCGCGGGCCGGGAAGGCGACCATCTACCGGCGGTGGGAGTCCAAGCTCGACCTGGTCATCGACACGTGCACGCACCTGGCGGCGCAGAACCTCGCCGAGCCGGACACGGGATCGTTGCGGGGCGATCTGCGGGAGTTCCTGGCCTCGTTCGCGGCGTTCCTGTCCGGGCCGGTGGGCAAGGCGGCGCAGGCGTTGGTGGGGGAACTGCCGCATGAGCCGGAGTTGGCGGCGGCGTTCCGCGAGACGTTCCTGATCGCCCAGCGGGACGTGTTGCGTCGCATCCTGGACCGGGCGGACTTGCGTGGCGAGCTGCGCGCGGACGCGCCGCGGGGGATGGCCGTGGAGTTGGCCGGCGCGGCGTTGATCTACCGCCTGATGTTGACCGGTGATCCGTTGGACTCGGCGTTCGTCGACCGGATGACCGAGCAGGTGCTACTGCCCCTCGTGGCCGAGGGGCAGTAGCCGCCGCCCTCAGCGGAACAGCTTGCGCAGCAAGGCGAACCCGAGCAGCACGGCCACCGCGATCAGCGAGTACCGGATCTTGGGTTCGTCGAGCTTGGCGCGCACGCTGTCCTTGCCGGCCTCGACGAAGCGCTGGGGGTGGGCCCTCGTGCCCAGCTCGTCCAGGGTCGCGGCCAGCGCGTCGCGAGCCTGCTCGATCTCGCGCTGGATGGTGTCGGGGTCGCGAGCCACATCTCCTCCTAGCAGCGGTCTGCGCCCGTAACCGTAGTTGAGCCGTGGGAACGGCGTTGACCGGCGTCGTCGCGGATGGTTTTATAACGGTGTTTCCGTTCAGTTGGAGGAGTGCCGTGTCCGCCATCCCGTTGTCCCTCGCCTCCCGCCGTTTGGCGGGCGTCCTGCTGCTGAGCCTCGTCGGCGTCGAGTTCGGCGGCCGGTTCATGACCACCGTCGTCCAGGGTGAGGTGGAGCTGACCGAGTTCCAGCAGTCGTTCTTCCGCGCCGGGCACGCGCACGCGGGTGTGCTGCTGATCCTGAGCCTGGTGTGCCTGCTGTACGCCGACGTGGCCGGTGTGCGCGGCGCGCTGGGCTGGGTGACCCGCCTGGGCGTGCCGGTGGCGGCGATCTTCATGCCGTCGGGCTTCTTCTTCTCCGCGATGGGCGAGGGCGCGACCAAGGCCAACGGCCTGATCGTCCTGCTCTACATCGGTGGATTGAGCCTGGCGGCCGGTGTGGTGTCCCTCGGCATCGGCCTGCTTCGCCCGGCCGATAGGCTTGCGACCACGGGGTCGTAGCCCAATTGGCAGAGGCACACGGTTTAGGTCCGTGCCAGTGAGAGTTCGAGTCTCTCCGGCCCCACCAGCGCACGCCGGGGCGGTGACCGGGTTCGCCGGTCACCGCCCCGGCGTCACGGCGCCCGGTCCAGGGCGATCAGCGGCAGCGTGAGCAGGGCCAAGCCCGCACCGATCCACGACACGGTGGTCACCGGCGCCCCGGACGTGAGGGCCGCCGCGGCGAAAGCCGGGGTCACGCTGATGCCCAGTTGGAACGCCGACACCGTCGTGGCACCGGCCAGGGTCGGCGCGTCGGCGGCGAGGGTGAAGACCCGTCCGTACAAGGCCGGGTTGAGCACGAAAGCCGCGACACCGAGCAGGAACGCGACCGGCACGACGACCACCGCCCGGTCCGCGAACACGGCCAGCACGACGGACAGCACCGCGATCCCCGCCGCTCCCGCGCCCAACGCCCGGTGGGGTCGCCGGTCGGAGATCCGCCCGCCGATCGACAGCCCCGCGAACGCCCCGACCCCGAACAGCGCGAGCACCGCCGGCACCCACATCTCCGACACCCGGGTCACCTCGGCGAGGACCGCGGCCAGGTAGTTGAACGAGATCATGTACGCGGCGGTGGTCAGCACGGTCAGCGCGCAGACGTTCCACAGCCGGGGCCTCCGCAGGGCGACCAGCTCGCGCGCCACGCTCGGCCGCTCCCCCGACCGCGTGACGGGCAACCCGAGCGCGCAAGCGACCGCGCCGGCCGCGGAGAGGGCGACCACGCCCCAGAAACCCACCCGACCACGACGTGACGTGGCTGAGCAGGGTGCCCGCGGGTCCGCCCGCGACCATCGCGAGGCTCAGCCCGCTGGCGAAAAGGTTGAACGCAAGCAGGTACACACCGGTCGGCAAGGCACCCCGCCGGGGCGTTTCCACGATTTCCACACCACAACGGTCGCCGACCGACCTGCCGTTCCGGCAACTTTCGTTGCCGAATCCGGGACAACCTGGTGGGCTGGGCGCCATGCAGGACCTGCCCACCATCGCCGCCGCGATAGACCAGGTCGCCCCGCGCCTGCGCGAAGCCCGGACGCGCAAGGGCGTGAGCCTGGCCGACCTCCGCCGCGCCACCGGCATCTCCACCAGCACGCTGTCCCGCCTGGAGTCCGGCCTGCGCCGACCGAGCCTGGAACTCCTGCTGCCCGTCACCGCCGCCCTGGGCATCCGCCTGGACGACGTCGTCTCGGCCCCGAGGGTCGTCGACCCACCCCCGGCCACCACGAGGGACGACGGCCGCGTCCTGATCCCCCTGACCCGCCACCACACCGAACCCCGCGCCCACAAGATGACCATCCCGGCCCGGGACCTCGAACCCCGCCTGCGCACCCACCCCGGCCACGAGTGGCTGTACGTGCTGCACGGCCGGCTCCGGGTCGTCCTGGGCTCGCTGGACGCCGTGCTCGGCCCCGGCGAGGCCGCCGAGTTCGACTGCCGCACCCCGCACTGGTTCGGAGCCGCGGGGTCGGGTCCGGTCGAGGTGCTCAGCGTGTTCGGCGGGCAGGGCCAACGGATCCACCTGCGGACCCGGACCACCCGCTAGTACCGGGCGGCGTAGTGGGTCGGGGTCTCGCCGAACATCGCGCGGAAGTCGCGGATGAAGTGGGCCTGGTCGACGTAACCCAGGTCCGCCGCCAGGTCCGCCCAGTCGATGGCGACACCCGCCGCCAGGCGTTCGGTGACCTCGTGCAGGCGGTAGCGGCGGATCACCCACTTCGGACCCACGCCCACGTGTTCGGCGAACAGGCGTTGCACCTGCCGGACGCCGGCACCCAGGTCTGCCGCCAGGGCGTCCACCCGCGTGATCCCGGGTTCGGCCGCGATCCTGCCGACCACCGCCACCGCTTCCTCCGCCCCGGCGTCCCGCTCCGGGAGGTGGGCGCGGAGCAGCTCTTCCACCTCGTCGACACCGGGATCTTGAGGCAACCTCCCGCCGAACACCTCGGCGGCGTCGATCGTCCGGTCCGTGATGGTGGAAACCGACCTGCCCAGGAAGGGCCGGAAGGCACCGGGGTGGAACGCCACGCCCACGACGTGCCCGCGCCCCTCCAGCACCTTCACCTGGTGACCGCTGGACACCCCGTGCACGGCCGCCCGTCCGCCTTGGAAGGTCAGGTGCACGTTCGGGTAGGGCACGACCAGTTGCCGGTAGGGCTCGGCGTAGTCCCAGGAGACCAGCCAATAGCGGGCCACGTGACAGGCCAGGTCCGGGGACGGGGCCGGGAAGGCGTGGCGCTGGAAGCGTTGCCAGGCACCGCCCAGTTCCCGCACGTCCCTCGCCACGGCCCGAGTCTATGTCGCGTTTGTCCAAGACGGCCGGACACGGTGTCGGGTTGGCTGGTGTCCATGTCGGACGCTCGGATGTTGGCCCGCGCGGCGGGGAAGTTCTCGGAGATCGTGGATTCGGTCGAGCTCGAGCAGTGGGGCGCCGCGACCCCCTGCTCGGACTACGACGTGCGGGGATTGGCGCACCACCTGCTGTTCTGGGGACCGTCACTGGTCGGCGCGGGCCGCAAGGAGGTCGTGCCGCCGCCCGCTGCCGCCGAGTCGGACGTGACGCCGGTGGAGGACTGGCCGACCGCGTTGAAGGAGCACGTCGAACGGACCGTGGAGGCGTGGAGCCGGCCCGGCGCGTGGGAGGGCGTGACGCACATGGGCGGGCCGACGGAACTACCCGCCGCGCTGGTCGGCGGGATGGTGGTGGGCGAGTTCGTCGTGCACGGCTGGGACCTCGCACAGGCGACCGGGCAGACCCCTGCGTGGGACGAGGAGCTGCTGGCCTACCTGCACGCCGAGGTGGCGGCCTACGCCCAGGACGGCCGGGACATGGGCATCTTCGGCCCGGAGGTCGAGGTCCCCGACACCGCGCCCACCCTGCACCGGATCCTCGGCCTGACCGGCCGCGATCCTCACCGGGCCAGGTAGCGCAGCACTTCCAGCATCGACTGCGGGTCCACCGACGCCGGATCGGGCTCCACGCAGTCCTCCAACGCCTTGAGCACCGCCTCCCGGTCGAGTCCGGTGCCGATCAGGACCAGCTGGGTGCGACGGGGGACGTCGCCCCACTGGTCCCGCTCGAAGCGCAGGAACGCGCCCACGGTGTGCAGGGTGAAGCGCTGGCGGTGCCCCGGGACGTCGAAGCGCACGAAGCCCTTGATCCGGTACAGCCCCGCCGGGCGCTCGTCCAGGAACGCCATGAGCCGCACGGGGTTCATCGCCTCGGCGGTGAACTCGACGCTGTCGTAGTGGACGTGGGCGTGGTCTTCGTCCAGCAGGTCCTCGAACGACAGTTGGCCGTACACCTCACGGGTCTTCGGTTCGAACAGCAGGGCCGGATCAACGCGCCCGTGCGACACCGCCGTGACCGGCACCCCCGGCTTGAGCCCCTCGACCCGGTCCACCAACGCCTGCACATCGGCCACCCGGTCGACCTTGTTCAGCACCACCAGGTCCGCGACCCGCAGGTGACGCTCCAGATCGTCGGGGAACTCGGCCGCGTCGACCAGCAACACCAACCCGCCGTAGGACAGCCGCGGGTTCTCACTGGCCAGCACCATCCGAGCCAGGGTCTGCGGCTCGGCCAACCCGCTCGCCTCGATGACGATCACGTCCACCCGCGAGTCGAGCTTGGCCAGCACCTCGTCCAGCCCACTCACGTCGACCGCGCAGCACAGACACCCACCGCTCAAGGAGACGGCCGCGTCGACCTGCCCGGCAACGCTCATGGCGTCGATCCCGATGGCGCCGAAGTCGTTGACCACGACCCCGATCCGAGTGCCCCGCGCGCCGCTGAGCAGGTGGTTGAGCAGGGTCGTCTTACCGGCGCCGAGGAACCCCGCGACAACGATCACCGGAACACGCGTCACCGATCGATCGTAGCCGGCCGCTGCGGTTCACGAGGACATGAAGTCGATGAACAGGTCCATAGCCTCCGTCACGCCCTCGACGTCATCGGTTGCCACCAAATCCAGCAGCAACCCCCGCACCGCGGCGAGGCCCAACCGGGCACGGGCGCGGGCTACTTCGGGCGCATGACCCCGCGCACGTTCCATCTCGGTGATGGGCTCGACCCACGACTCGACGATGCCTTCCAGCAGGGAGGTCGTGCCGCGGCGGCCTTGGACGGCCTGGCCGTAGAGCTCGAAGAACAGGCGTTCGTGGGCGCGCAGGGCCGGGTCGGTCAGGGCGCGCCAGAACTGGCGGGCGAGTTCGGCGTGGTCGGAGGCCTGCAAGGTGGACAGGAGGGCGCGTTGGTTGGCCTCCACCGCGCGCACGATCTCCACCAGCAGCCCCTCCTTGGACCCGAAGTGGTAGATGAGCATCCGGTGGCTGGTGTTCACAGCGGCGGCGATCTGGCGCAGACTGAGGTCACCCAGTCCGTGGTGCGCGAGGTGTTCGACCACTTGCGCCAGCAGCTTCGACTTGGCCTCTTGTTCACCCATGTACCACATGGTACATGTACCAGATGGTACAAAAAGTGGACGTGACCGTGCGCACCACCGCCTCCCCCGCACGGGTGTACCGGTTCGCCGCCGACAGCTCCACCTGGCCCGACTGGTCGCCCGTCCTGCGCTACGAGCGCGAGAAACCGGGTGACGCGCACGGCGTCGGCGAGGTGCGGGTGTTTCACAACCGCGGTCGGAGGAACCCCACGCGGGAGGAGGTGGTCGAACTCACGCCGAACCGCAGGGTCGGTTACATCTTGCTGTCCGGCCTGGCCATCCGCGACTACCGGGCCTTCATCGACCTGGAGTCCGAGGGGGAGGGCACGCGCATCCGCTGGCACTCGTCGTTCCACCCCAAGGTGCCCGGCACCGGGTGGTTCTACCGACGGGTCCTCCAGCTCGTCATCACCCAGTACGCCAAGGGCTTGGCCGCCCACGCCGCCGGGTAGCGACGGCCGGTGGAACTGAGGTTTTCCACACCCCGGTGTGCGGTCCGCTTCATGGCACCACTCCCCTGCGCGTTCGTAGCGTCAAGATCATGGAATTCACCTGGATCACCGACCTGATGGAGACGCTCGGCGCGCCCGGCGCCGGCCTCGCGATCGCCCTGGAGAACCTGTTCCCGCCGCTGCCCAGCGAACTGTTCCTGCCGCTGGCCGGGTTCACCGCGAGCAAGGGCGAGATGAACCTGATCGCCGCGATCCTGTGGACCACGGCCGGCTCGGTCGTGGGCGCGCTGGTGCTCTACTACGTCGGCGCACTGCTGGGCCGCGACCGGGTCCGGCGGATCGCCGAGAAGATGCCGCTGGTCAAGGTCTCCGACGTGGACAAGACCGAGGACTGGTTCCAGCGCCACGGCCGCGCCACGGTGTTCTTCGGCCGCATGATCCCGATCTTCCGCAGCCTGATCTCCATCCCCGCCGGGGTGGAACGCATGCCGCTGCCCACCTTCCTCGCCTTCACCGCCGCGGGCAGCGCGATCTGGAACACCGCGCTCATCCTCGCCGGCTACGCGCTGGGGGAGAACTGGCACCTGGTCGAGCAGTACACGGGCATCGCGTCCAAGGTGGTCATCGGCCTGGTCGTGCTGGCCGTCGCGTGGTTCGTGGTCTCGCGGCTGAGCACTCGGGCCAAGGCTCAGGACCGCAGGTAGCGCAGGATCGCCAGCACCCGCCGGCTGTACCCGTCCTCCCCGGACAGCCGCAGCTTGTCGAAGATCGAGTTCACGTGCTTCTCCACGGCGCTGCGGGAGACGTGCAGCTTCGCCGCGATCGCGTTGTTCGTGTGCCCCTCGGCCATGTGCGCCAGCACGTCCCGCTCCCGCTCGGTGAGCACGTCCAGCGGGTGCTCGGTGCGCGCGAGCAGCCGCCGCACCACCTCCGGGTCGAACGCCGCGCCGCCCTGCCCGACCCGGCGCAACGCGTCCAGGAACTCCTCCACCTGCATCACCCGGTCCTTGAGCAGGTAACCGACGCCGCCGGCGTGCTCACCGAGCAGGTCGGCGGCGTAGCGCTGCTCGACGTACTGCGACAGCACCAGCACGGCCACGCCGGGCAGCGTCCGCCGGATCTCCAGCGCGGCCTTCAGGCCCTCGTCGGTGTGCGTCGGCGGCATCCGCACGTCGGTCACCACCACGTCGGGCCGGTGCGCGGCGGCGGCCTTGAGCAGCGCGTCCCCGTCGCCCACCGAGGCCACGACCTCGTGGCCCTCCTCCGCCAGCAGCCGGGCCAGGCCCTCGCGCAGCAGCGTCGAGTCCTCGGCCAGGATCACCCGCACGGGACCTCCGCGGTGATCACGGTCGGGCCGCCGGCCGGGCTGCGCACGGCGAACGTCCCGTCCAGCGCGAGGACCCGCCGGGACAGGCCGGCGAGACCGCCGCCCGCCGGGTCCGCTCCCCCGCGGCCGTCGTCCTCGACCCGCACGATCACGGCGTCCTCGTCGTCGGTGATGTCCACGCGGATCATCGTCGCACCCGAGTGCTTGACGGCGTTGGTCACCGCCTCCGACACCACGAAGTACACCGCGGTCTCCACCTCCGGCCCCGCCCGGAACCGTCCACAGTGGATGGTCACGGGGATGGCCGACCGGTCCGCCACCGCCTCCAGCGCCTCGGCCAGGCCCAGGGCGTCCAGCGCCGCCGGGTACACCCGCCAGGCCACCTCGCGCAGGTCCTCCAGGACGTGCCGGGACTCCTCGTGGGCCTGGCGCAGCAGGTCGTCGGCGTGGTCGGGGTGCCGGCGCGCGCGGCCCAGCAGCATGCCCAGCGCCACCAACCGCTGCTGGACGCCGTCGTGCAGGTCGCGCTCGATGCGGCGGCGCTCGGCGTCCACCGCGGCCACGATGCCCGCCCGGCTCAGCGACAGCTCCTCGATGCGCCGGCGCAGCAGCTCGGCCTCGCTGGGCCCGAGGTAGCGGCGCGCCACCCCGCGCTCCAGCGCCACCACGCCCCGGATGCCCTGGACCTCGATGTAGAGCAAGACCCCGCCGATCAACGCCGTCCACAGCGTGGCGACCACGTCGTCGCGCCACTCGACGCCGTCTAGCCCGTTGCCCACGATCCGCGTGCCCGCGATCACGCCGAGGGCGAGCCCGTAGAACAGCCAGGCCAGCACGAACCCGCCGAACAGCCCGACCGGGGCGCGCACGGCCAGGTACTTCACGGCCTGCGGCCGGGTGGGCGCGGCGCTGTCGACGTCGAGGAACCGCCGGATCCGCCACCGCTCCAGGTCGGCGTACCGGGTGGCCATCGGACGCGCGAACACCACCACCAGCAGACCGCCGACCCCGGTCGCGAACCCGAGCAGCAGTCCGACGACGACGCGCACCCCCCGAAGCACGAGATCGAGGTTAGACGACCCGTTCGTCGGATTGGCAGCGCGCGGCGGCGCTCGGAAGGATCACCCGATGCGGTCAATCGCGGTCGTCGGGGCCGGACAAGCCGGGATCGTCCTGTCGGCGGCGCTGGTGCGCGCCGGGTGGCGGGTCACGCTGTGCTCGGACCTGTCCGCGGAGGAGTACCTGGAGACGTCCGGCCGGCCCACGGCGTGCCTGTTCGGCGACCAGGTGGCCTACGAAGCCGAGCTGGGCCTGGACTTCTGGCCGGAAGCGCCGCGCGCCCACCGCATCCGCCTGGACCTGCACGAGGAGGGCGGGTCCGTGCTGTTCTCGGTCGACGCGCCGCTGCGCGCGCCGGCGCTGGCGGTGGACCAGCGGCTGAAGTTCGCGTACGGGTTGCGCGACCTGGCCGGGCGCGGGGTGGCCGTGGTGACCGGGTCGGTGACGACCGGGGACTTGGACTCGCTGGCCGCGTCGCACGACCTGGTCGTGGTGACGGTGGGGCACAAGGCTTTCACCGGCCTGTTCGCGCGGGACGACGAGCGGAGCACGCACACGTCGGCGCAGCGGCGGCTGTTCATGCTCAACGTGCACGGGTACGACCTGGACGCGTTCCCCGAGCACCGGGACATCGTGTTCACGTTCGTGCCCGGGGTGGTGGAGGTGTTCTGGGTCCCGTTCTGGGACAAGGACGTCGGCGAGTCTCGGTCGATCGTGGTGGAGGCCGTGCCGGGCGGGCCGGCCGACCGGTTCCGGGACGTGGCGTCGGCAGCGGACGGGCTCGAGGTGCTGCGGTCGCTGGTGGACGAGTTCTTCCCCGGGCGGTCGGGATTCCTGGCCGATGCCGAGCCGACGTCCGCGTGGTTGAAGGGTGCGGTGGCGCCCGTGGTGCGGGACCCGGTGGCCGTGCTGCCGTCCGGGCGGCACGTGCTGGGGTTGGGCGACGCGGTGGTGCTCAACGACCCGTTGGCCGGGCAGGGCGCCAACAACGCGACCCGGATGGCCCGGTTCTTCGCCGCGCGGCTGGACTCCTACGACGGGACGGCGGAGTGGCTTCGGGCGCGGTTCGACGAGTGGTGGGAGACCGGGCGGTACGCCAACGCGTTCAGCGACGGGATGCTCGCGCCGCTGACGTCGTACCAGCAGGCGGTGCTGCTGGCGGCGTCGCACGACCCGGTGATCGGCGAGCGGGTGTGGGAGGGGTTCAACGACCCGTCGTCGCTGTTCCCGTGGTTCTTCGACGGTCCGGAGGCGTGGTCCTACCTGGCCACGCGCGGAGTTCGGCGGTGGGACGTGCTGCGGTACAAGGCGGGGGTGGCGCGCAAGGTGATGGCGCGCAAGGTGTTCAGGCGGCCGGCTCCCGCGTGAGGTCTTCCAGTTCCCGTGTGAGCAGGTCCTTGATCTCCTTCGCGGCGGCCCGGCCCGCGCGGGTGGCGCCGACCGTGCTGGCGGACGGGCCGTAGCCGACCAGGTGGACACGGGGGTCGTCGACGACCCGGGTGCCGTCCAGGGCGATGCCTCCGCCGGGTCCGCGCAGGCCGAGCGGGGCGAGGTGGTCGAGGGCGGCGCGGAAGCCGGTGGCCCACAGGATGACGTCGGCGCGCTGCTCGGTGCCGTCCGGCCAGACCACGCCGTGCTCGGTGACGCGGGCGAACATGGGTTTGCGGTCGAGGGTCCCGTCCGCGAGGGCTTCTTCGACTGCCGGGGTGAGGCTCAACCCCGTGACGCTGACCACGCTGCGCGGCGGCAACCCGGCCCGCACCCGCTCCTCCACCAACGCGACCGCGGCCCGGCCGACCTCGGGTGTGAAGGGCTCGTCGCGGAACACGGGCTCGCGGCGGGTGACCCAGGTGGTGGTGGCCGTTCCCGCGATCTCCAACAACTGCTGGACCGCACTCGTACCCCCACCGACCACGACCACGTGCTTGCCGGCGAACTCCTCCGGCCCCCGGTACTGGGAGGAGTGCAGTTGGCGGCCCTGGAAGGTCTCCTGGCCGGGGTAGTGCGGCCAGAAGGGACGGGTCCAGGTGCCGGTGGCGTTGACCAGGACTCGGGTCAGCCAGGTCCCGTGGTCCGTCTCGACCTTGAGCAGGCCGCCTTCGTCCCGCACGGCTTCCACGCGCACCGGCCGGCGGACGTGGATGCCGTTGCGCTGCTCGAAGTCCGCGAAGTAGGCGGGCAGGACCTCGTTGGCGGGCTTCGCGGGGTCGGGTTCGGCGAAGGGCATGCCGGGCAGGTCGTGGATGCCGTGGACGGTGGCCATCCGCAGGGTGGGCCACCGGTGCCGCCATGCCCCTCCGGGACCTTCGTCGGCGTCCAGGACGACGTGGTCGAGGCCCGCGCGCTGGAGGAAGTATGCGGCCGACAACCCGGCCTGACCTGCACCGATGACGACGACGTCCATGTCCCGATCAACGCCTTGGTGGCCACGGCACTTCCCCGGTGTGACGGACGAGTCAGCCGCGAACACACGATCGGCGCACTACACCTTCGGATGAAATCAGGCGACCGGCAGGACTTGTCCTGGCCAGCGAGAATGAGCGAAGCCGCTGGACCCGGCACGTTTCGCGCGTGCAACACTGGTCCTGGAGTCGAGGCAGGGAGACGCTACGGTGACCGCACTGGCACACCACCCGCTGGACCACCCGCTGGGCCCCTTCACGGTCGAAGACTGGCACCGACTCGACCCGAGGGAGGACGGGTCGCGGCTCGAGCTGATCTGGGGACATTTCCGCGTGACGCCACCTCCGTCGATGCACCACCAGTACGCCGGTGACGAGTTGCGTGCGCTGCTCAAGAGTGCGCTGCGGGAAGCCGGTCGCACGGATCTGTACCCGGTCACCGGTATCGGCACGGCGATCAGCACCAAGCGGCGGACCGCGCTCATCCCGGACGTCGTCGTGCTCAACGTCCCGCCGGTCGGCAAAGTGGCACGACCGGTGGACCTCGAGCTCGTCGTCGAAATCATCTCCCCTGGCAACACCGGCCAGGAGCAAGCCGACAAGATGGACGCCTACGCGATCGCGGGTGTGCCCTTCTACTGGGTCGTCCGGCAGGATCGGCCCGGCGGGCCATTGGTGATCACCTACCGCCTCCGCAACGAGCGGTACGTCGAGGACGCCACCGCCGAGCCCGGGAGCACCGTCACCATCACCGCCGCACCGGTGCCCGTGACGTTCGACCCCGCCGTGCTCTCGCCGTGAGCCCTGGGTCACAGGTGGAAGGCAATCGGGGGAACCGGTGTTGGCACCGGTATGAGCCGACTTCGTGACGTCCCGCTGTCCGTGCTCGACCTCGCACCGGTCACCACCGCGACGGACGCGCGCACGGCGCTGCGCCACACGCGGGAGTTGGCTCAGCGCGTCGAAGCCCTCGGCTACCACCGGTTCTGGCTGGCCGAGCACCACAACATGCCCGGCATCGCCAGTTCGTCGCCCACGATCCTCATCGGCCACGTCGCCGACGCCACCACCACCCTCCGGGTCGGGTCCGGTGGCGTGATGCTGCCCAACCACCCGCCGCTGGTGGTGGCCGAGCAGTTCGGCACGCTCGGCGCGTTGCACCCGGACCGGATCGACCTCGGCATCGGGCGTGCGCCCGGCACGGACCAGAAGACCGCGCGGGCGTTGCGGCGGACCAGCGGGCCGTTGTCGGTGGACGACTTCCCGCAGCAGCTCAGCGAGCTGATCGGCTACTTCGACGGCACCGAGGACCTGAAGGCGATGCCCGCGGAGGGCAACAAGCCGCACGTGTGGCTGCTCGGGTCCAGCGGGTACAGCGCGCAGGTCGCGGGACTGCTCGGACTGCCGTTCGCGTTCGCCCACCACTTCAGCGCCGAGAACACGCTGCCCGCGCTGGCCCTGTACCGGGAGCGGTTCCGGCCGTCGCAGGTGCTGTCGGAGCCCTACGCGATGGTGTGCGCTTCGGTCATCGTCGCCGAGTCGGCGGAGCACGCGCGGTACATCTCGGGTCCGGGCGCGCTGGCGTTCCTGCGGCTGCGTTCTGGACGTCCCGAGCCGCTGGCGACCAACGCCGAGGCCGCCGCCTACCCGTACACCGACCTGGACCGGTTGATCGTGGACGAGAGGCTGTCCACGCAGGTCATCGGCGACCCCGAGCAGGTGCGGGCGCAGTTGGAGCAGCTGCTGGACGACACCGCGGCCGACGAGCTGATGGTCACCACGATGGTCGCCGAGCAGTCCGACCGGCTGCGGTCCTACGAGCTGTTGGCGGAACTCGCAGACCTTTCACGTTCATCCGAAAGAGTGAAGACTGAAGTCGAGGTGTAGCAGACTGGCGCAGGGCGGCGATCATGTCAGTGAGCGCGCACGCCCCCCGACGCGCTCTTCAACTCCCGGGCCCCGTGCCCGGAGCACGACCGCCGCCGCGGTCCGCGTGGGTGGCGCCGCACCAGGTGTGGCGCTGCCCACGTGGGCGCCCGCGCGTCATCACGGCTTGGCCACAGGCAGGCACCAGGTCCGACTCAAGCCCCCTCATCCGTCCCCGAGCGCCGCCGCACCCGTCATGGTGGTGGGAGTCGCTGCAAGCCCACCGCCGGGGCGGGAAGGGGAGGTTCGTGAGATTCGCCAGACTGGCCGCCGGCCTGTGCCTGGCGGGGGCCTTGGCGGGATGCGCGGACCCCTCCGGGCTCGCGGACGCCGTCCCCGAGCCGACCTCCGCCGGTGCGAAGCAGGACCCGGCACCCCCCGCCTCGACGTTCACCGCCTTCGGCGCGCAACGCGTGTGGGGCAACGGCCTGTCCATCACGGTCTCCGCCCCCAAGTCGCTCAAGCCCAGCGACACCTCCATCCCGAAGTCACCGCGCACGGCGGTGTTCGTGGTGACCCTGGTCAACGGCACCCCCACCCCGTACCGGACAAGCCAGTTGGCGGTCCGCGCGACGGTCGGCGGCCAGCCCGTGGCGGAAGTCCTGGACACCGTGCAGGGCCTCAACGGCCTGTCGTCGGCGGTGACCGAGGTGGCACCCGGCGCGGACACCAAGCTGACCTTGGCGTTCGCCGTGCCCGAGGGCCCCGTGCGGCTCCAACTGGTGATCGAGCCGAACGGCGCCAACCAGGACCCCAGCGCCACCTTCGAGGGCATGGCCTGACCAGGTAGGACCAGCACGGGCCCACGCCTCCGGGACAGTCCTCCGCACTGGGGCAGCCTCCGACTGTCGGTGCTCCGTGGGACGATGGAAGCGGGGGCCGGAGGCCGCGCCGGCGATGGATTTCCGCCACTCGCAACCGCGCCTAACCCAGCCCCCGAAACACACCGCCGCCCGCCCGCGCCCGCACATGCTGCCGCCCGCGCTCGCACGCGCCGCCGCCCCGCCAAGCCCCCGCCAAGGCCGCCCCGCCCGCCTTGCCCCGCCCGCCTTGCCCCGCCCCGCCTTGCCCCGCATCGCCAAGCCCCGCATCGCCAAGCCCCGCCGAGCCTCGCCTCGCCCCCGCCGAGCCCCGCCCCGCCTTGCCCGCATCGCCAAGCCCTGCCAAGCCTCGCGCCCGCCAAGCCCCGCCGAGCGCCGCTCCTCCAAGCGCCGCCCCGCCGAGCCCCGCCCGCCGAGCCCCGGCCCGCCGAGCGCCCGCCGAACCCGTGCCCCACCTGCCCTGACCCTTCCCGTCGGGGGCCACCTGTAGCGTCTGCGGGCATGACCGAGCAGAAGCGCCTGTCCCCCGGCGACCAGGCCCCGGCGTTCACCCTGCCCGACAGCGAGGGCAAGCCCGTCTCGCTCTCCGACTACCTCGGCCGGTCCGTGGTCGTCTACTTCTACCCCGCCGCCGGCACCCCCGGGTGCACCAAGCAGGCGTGCGACTTCCGGGACAACATCGCCCAGCTGTCCGAGGCCGGGTACGACGTCGTCGGGGTCTCCCCGGACAAGCCCGAGAAGCTCGCCAAGTTCGCCGAGGCCGAAGGGGTCGACTTCCCCCTCCTGTCCGACCCGGACCGCAAGGTGCTCAGCGAGTGGGGCGCGTTCGGCGAGAAGCAGAACTACGGCAAGACGGTCATGGGCGTCATCCGCTCGACCTTCCTCGTCGACCCCGAGGGCAAGGTCGCCAAGGCGATGTACAACGTCCGCGCCACCGGCCACGTGGCCAAGTTGCTGCGCGAACTCCCGGCCTGAACCAGCCTCGAAGCGGGGGGCGCCGGGTACACTCGACGGCGAGGACAGGCCACAAGGGCCGCTCAGACCTCTCGTAAGGGTGATAACCGTGTGTCGCG
The DNA here is from genome assembly GCF_037401995.1 of Saccharothrix sp. CCNWYY140. Lineage (NCBI taxonomy): Bacteria > Bacillati > Actinomycetota > Actinomycetes > Pseudonocardiales > Pseudonocardiaceae > Saccharothrix > Saccharothrix sp. CCNWYY140. The sequence goes on along the minus strand of NZ_JBBEGC010000034.1, from coordinate 54,103 downwards.
CGACGACACCCGACGCCCCCCGTTCCAAGTTCGTCATCAGGGTCCACTTCCCCACTCGCGGCGGTTGACGCGGGCGTTCCACCACGCCCAAAACAACCGAACCCACGCTCGGGACACCCGACATGCTGAAGTGGATCCTGCTCTCCCTCGCCATCGGCTGCGAGGTCTTCGCCACGCTGTGCCTGAAGGCCTCCGACGGCTTCACCAAGACCCTCCCCACCCTCGGCCTCGTCGCCGGCTACGCCGCCGCGTTCTACCTGGAGTCCCAGGTGATCCGGCTGGGGTTGCCGGTCGCGATCACCTACGCGGTGTGGGCGGGTGGTGGTATCGCGCTGGTCGCGGTCGCCGGCCGCGTCCTGTTCGCCGACCCCATCTCGCCGGCCGTGCTCGCGGGCATGGCCCTGATCGCCGTGGGGGTGGGCGTCGTGACGACCGCCGCGGCCACGTGAGGCACTAACCTCGGCCCCCAGGGAGGACCTGGGGAGGGGCCATCACCGGACTGGAGACCGCGGCCGGGAGGATCGGGCAGGCGGTGGCGCAGCGTGCCGCCAAGGCGTGGCTCGAACGTCGCCGCAAGCAGCACGAGCGCACCGCGTCGCTGGCGCAGCTGGCCGCCGAGGAGCTGTCCTCGACCCGGCACCGCGCCCGCCTGGAGCACCTGGTCGAGGGCATCGGCCACCAGGTCGGCGACCAGCTGGAACCGTTGCTGGCGGCCAAGTTCGGCGACCTGCCCGAGCACGAGGTGGCCGCCGCGCTGGCCGCCGTCACCGACGCGCTGGCCGACCTCGACCTGTCCGACGACGCCCTGCTCGCCGCCGACGCCGACCCGGAGACCCTGGCCCGCCGGGTCCGGGCCGGGGTCGCGGCGCGCGCCGGGCTGTCCGAGGCCGCCCAGCGGCTCTTCGGGGTCGCCCTGGGCCAGGCGTGCCGGTACCTGGTGCAGGTCGTGCGGCACCTGCCCGCGTTCCAGCCGCGCGCCCTGGCCGAGGTGCTGACCCGCGCGTCGCAGCAGGCCGCCGCCCTGGACGAGGTGCTGGCCCGGCTCCCCCGCACCAGCCTGCACGCGCCGACCGGCACCGACACCGACGACGACTTCCGCGACGAGTACCTGCGCCACCTGGCCGCCACGCTGGACCGGCTGGAACTGCTCGGGCTGACCATGCGCCACCGGCCCCGGCTGGCGTTGAGCGTGGCCTACCTGAGCCTGAGCGTCACCGGCGGCGACCGGCGCAAGCCCGACCACGGCCTGGACGGCTGGTTCGGCGGGGACCTCGGGCACGGCGGGTCGCTGCGCGTCGAGGCCGCCATCGGCGGCGCGGACCGGACGCTGGTGCGCGGCGAGGCCGGGTCGGGCAAGACGACCCTGCTGGACTGGCTCGCCGTGACCGCCGCGCGCGAGGCCTTCACCGACCGCCTGACCTCGTGGAACGGCCTGGTCCCGCTGGTGGTGCGGCTGCGCCGGTACGCGGACTCGCCGCTGCCGCGCCCCGAGCAGTTCCTGGACCACGCGGCGAGCTGGCTCGTCGGCCTGATGCCGCAGGGCTGGGTGCACCGCGTGCTGCGGTCGGGGAAGGCGCTGGTCCTGGTGGACGGCGTGGACGAGGTGCCCGCCGGACGCCGCCGCCTGGTCCGGGAGTGGCTGCGCGACCTGGTGACCGCGTTCCCGACCGCCCGCGTGGTGGTGACGTCCCGCCCGGCCGCCGCCGACCAGTCGTGGCTGGCCGACGAGGGTTTCGGCTCGGTCCTGCTGGACCAGCTCACCCCGCACGACGTCCGCACCTTCCTGCGCCGCTGGCACGAGGCCGCGCGGGACGCCGAGTCGCTGCCGTGCGCGCCGGAGGACCTGCCGGAGGCGGAGCGGAGGTTGTTGCGCCAGTTGGGGAACCGCCCGCACCTGCGCGCGCTGGCCGCCAGCCCGCTGCTGTGCGCGATGCTGTGCGCGTTGAACCTGGGGCGCACGTCGGAGCTGCCGCAGAGCCGGATGGAGCTGTACCAGGCGGCGCTGACCATGCTGCTGGACCTGCGGGACGCCGAGCGCCAGATCGCCGGGATGCTCACCGGCACCGAGAAGACCGTGCTGCTGCGCGACCTGGCCTGGCGCCTGACCACCGCGAACCGCAGCGAGTTCCCGCGCGACCGGGCGGCGGACTTCGTGGCCCGCAAACTGGCGTCGATGCCCAGTGTGGACGGTGCGGCGGCGGCCATCCTGGAGCACTTGTTGGAACGCAGCGGCGTGCTGCGCGAGCCGGTGCCCGGCCGGGTGGACTTCGTGCACCGGACGTTCCAGGAGTACCTGGCCGCTTCCGAGGCCACGGAACAGGAACACATCGAGACCCTGGCCGGCAACGCGCACCTGGACACCTGGCGCGAAACCATCGTCATGGCCTGCGGCCACGGCAAACGCTCGCAGACCAAGGCCCTGCTGACCCACATCCTCGACCGCGCCGACGCCGAACCAAGACACGCCCGCCACCTGCGCCTGCTCGCGGCGGCCTGCCTGGAGACCGTGACCGACGTGGACGCCGAGGTCCACCACCGCATCGACACGGTGATCCGCGAGAAGCTGGTGCCGCCCAGGAGCACCAAGGAAACCCGGTCCCTGTCGTCCATCGGCCACCGGGTGCTCCGCTACTTACCCGACACCCTGGACGGCCTGACCGACGCCGCCGCCACCGCGACAGTGCGCACGGTCGCCCTGACCGGCACAGCCGATGCGATCCCGAGACTGGCCAAGTACGCCACGGACAGCCGCCCCTCGGTGCAAGGCGAACTGATCGCGGCGTGGGCCTACTACGACCCCGAGTCGTACGCGCGCGAGGTGCTCGCCGAGGCACCACTGAAGAGCCTCCAGTGGATCCAGTACCCGCGACTCGCACCGCACCTGCACCTGTTGCGGCACCTCGGAGCCGTGCAGATGCTGTTTCAACAGGCCGAAGCGTTCGCCGACCTCGGTTTCCTCGACGGTGTGCCCGAAGTGGTCCACCATCTCTCAGCACAGGTGCGCGGCACGGTGGACCTGCGGCCCCTGACCCGGCAGCGGCAGCTCCAGTCCCTGACGCTGCTCGGGGCGGATGGCTTCGCCCACCCCGAGGTGTTGTCCGAGCTGACCCGATTGCGACGGCTGCACTGGTACGAGAATGACGGCACCCGGAGCCTGGACTTCGTGCGCCACCTACCCCAGCCGGTGAGGAAGCTGTCGTTCGACCGGCTGGACCCGGGCGCGGACATCGAGCGGATCAGTACCCTGATCGCGCTGACCGAGCTGAGCTTCAACGGGTGGCCCGACACCCTGCCCCTGTCGATCCTGGGCGGGCTGCCCCACCTGAACCGGCTGCGGTTGGCCTGGCACACCCCACCTGCGGTGCTGCGGCGCATCGAGGAGCAACTGCCGAACCTGAAGTCACTGCTGCTGGTGGGTGAGGTGGCGTACCACGCCGGTGCCGTCACCGGTTTCGCCGGCTTGGAACACCTGTTCCTGTCGCCCTGGGACCGCAAGGAACCGGTCGACGTGCGGCCGTTGCGGGACATGAAACTCACGTTGAGCATCTCGCGCCGGGACCGGTTCGTCGGGCTGGACGAACTCGGTCCCGGCGTCACGATCAAGTTCCGGCGTTGAGCTTGCGCAGCTCCGGCAACAGCAGGCGCAGGGCGCGGCCCCGGTGGGAGAGCTTGTCCTTCTCCTCCGGGGTCAGTTCGGCCGACGTCACGTCGTGGCCCTCGGGGCGGAAGATCGGGTCGTAGCCGAAACCGTTGGCCCCACGCGGTTCCCGGATGATCGACCCGCGCCACTCGCCACGCACGACGGTCTCCAGGCCGTCCGGCCCGACCAGGGCCGCCGTGCACACGAACGCCGCACCGCGCCGCTCGTCGGGGACATCGCGAAGCTGCCCCAGCACCAACTCCAGGTTCGCCACGTCGTCCCCGTGCCGCCCGGACCACCTCGCCGACAGCACACCGGGCATCCCGTTGAGAGCGTCGATCGCGATACCGGAGTCGTCGGCGACAGACGGCAGGCCGGTGGCGTTGAAGGCGTCCCGGGCCTTGAGCAGGGCGTTGCCCTCGAAGGTCGGCTCGGTCTCCGGCGCCTCGGGGAACTCCGGCACGTCGGACAGGCCCAGCACCTCGATGCCCTCCAGGCCCTCGAAGGCCAGGATCCGGCGCAGTTCGCCGAGCTTCTTCCGGTTCCTCGACGCCAGCAGGAGCTTCACTTCTTCTTCCCCTTCGGCTCGGGCAGCACGCCGGGGTAGGGCTGGGCCAGGGCCTCGGACTGGAGGCGGTTGAGCTCCGCGCAGCCCGCGAGCGCCAGGTCCAGCATCTTGTCCAGAGTGGACCGGGCGAACGTCGCGCCCTCGCCGGTGCCCTGGACCTCGATCAGGGTGCCCGCGTCGGTGGCGACGACGTTCATGTCGACCTCCGCCCGCGAGTCCTCCTCGTAGGGCAGGTCCAGCCGGACCCGGCCGTCCACGACGCCCACCGACACCGCCGACACCGCGCACGACAGCGGCTGCGGGTCGGCCAGGCGGCCGGCCGCGCCCAGCCAGGTGACGGCGTCGGCCAGGGCCACGTACGCGCCGGTGATGGCGGCGGTCCGGGTGCCGCCGTCGGCCTGGATGACGTCGCAGTCGATGACGATGGTGTTCTCGCCCAGCGCCGCCAGGTCGATGCACGCCCGCAGGGACCGGCCGATCAGCCGGGAGATCTCGTGGGTGCGACCGCCGATGCGGCCCTTCACCGACTCGCGGTCGCTGCGGCTGTGGGTCGCGGACGGGAGCATGGCGTACTCGGCCGTCACCCAGCCCAGACCCGAGCCCGACCGCCACCGGGGCACGCCCTCGGTCACGCTCGCCGCGCACAGCACCCGCGTGTTGCCGAACTCGATCAGCACCGAACCGGCGGGCCACTGCTGGTAGCCCCGCGTGATCCGGATGTCGCGCAGTACGTCGTCGTTCCTGCCATCGGTCCTCAGCACGGCACTACCCTAAGGCGCTGAACCCGGGAACGTCCCACTGGCGTAGGGAGAGGCATGGCACTCGCAGACGACCTGGTGACGATCTTCGGTCTACCGGCGCACCCGCTGCTGGTCCACGCGGTCGTGGTGCTGCTGCCCCTGGCGGCGGTGGCCGCCGCCGCGCTGGCCGTGGTGCCCCGCTGGCGGCAGCGCTACGCGTGGCCGCTGCTGGGCCTCACCGTGCTCGGCGTCGGCGCGGTGTTCCCCGCGCAGAAGGCGGGCGAGCAGCTGGAGGCGCGGATGGCGAACCTGGAGAACCCCCTCATCCAGCGGCACGCCGAGCTGGGCAACGACCTGCTGCCGTTCGCCCTCGGGTTCTTCGTGGTGGTCGTGGCGCTGCTGGTCGCGGGCCGGCTGGCGGACCGCGAGCGCACGGCCGCCGCGGACGACACGAACGTGCCCAAGACCTGGCGGCGGATCTCGGTGGTGGTGGCGGTGGTGGTCATCGCGGCGGGCACCGCCACGACCGTGCAGACCGTCCGCATCGGCCACAGTGGCTCGACAGCGGTGTGGACCGGCGTGGGGCAGTGACGCCTAGGGCAGGTTCAGCGGGGTCGGCGGGGCCTTCTTCAAGGTCCTGGTGACCGTGCAGAGCTGGTCGATCGCCCGGCGCACCGCCGCGTCCAGCGCCGCGCGCTGCTCGTCGTCCAACCGGGACACGTCGTAGGCCAGGGTCACCGGCACGGCGTCCAGCTCGTGCGCGCCCGCCGGCCGGACGTCGTCGGCACGGGCCGTGAGCGTGCCCTCCACCCGGCGCGTGACCAGGGTCTCCGCCGTCACGATCGCGCAGCCCGCAGCGGCGGCCAACAGCAGCTCGACGGGCGTGAAAGCGCCCTCCGCTCCCGCGCGGCCCACGCGCACCGAGGCGCCCCGGTCGTTCGTGGCCACGAAATCGTGCTGTCCGATCCGGCGCACCTCGACGTTCGACACGCTTGCGACGTTAGTCGATGCCGTCGGCCGTGGCCCTTGCGATCTTGCGCACGTACTCCAGGTCGCCGCAGTCGTCGTCCAGCCGGTCCTGGCGTACGTCCAGGAACGCCTTCCCCAGCTCGGCGCGCCGGGCCTCGGGCACCTCGGAGCGGGCGTCGTTGAGGATGGTCCGCTCCTCCTCGTCGACGTGGTGGTTGAGCGCCTCGACCAGCTCTTCCAGCTTGGCCTCCCACTCCTCCGACTCGGTGTCGGCGACCTCCATCAGCGCCAGCAGCGCCTGGTGGCCCTCGGCGTGCTCCTCGGCGCCGTGGTCGACCTCCTCGTCGTCCACCTCCTTGTACCGCTTGAGCGCCGGGTACACCTCCGACTCCTCGGCCTCGGCGTGCGCGACGAGCAGCGCCGCCAGCTCCGCCAGCAGGGCCGGGCGGTCCGAGGAGCGGTCGCGCAGCTCGCGGAACAGCTCCTCGAACCGCCGGTGGTCGTTCAGGATCAGCTCGACGACGTCAGTTGCCATGCCCGCCTGTTACCCGCACCACCGGCTCGTCAACCTCGTACTTCCCCCCTTGGCGGACGACTTCGACCGGTCCGGTGAACTCCGCTTGGGCTTCGGCGAGCACCGCGCCCGGATCGGTCCAGGGCGCGATGTGGGTCAGCAGCAGCCGGCCGACGCCGGCGTCGGAGGCGAGGCGGCCCGCCTGGGTCCCGGACAGGTGCACGCCGGGCGGCCGGTCGTCGGAGTGGGTCCAGGTGGCTTCGGACAGCAGCACGTCCGCGCCCCGGGCGAGGTCGAGCAGCGCTGCGCACGGGCCGGAGTCGCCGGTGAACGCCAGCACCGCGCCGGCCGTGGCGATGCGGAACCCGTAGCACTCGCCGGGGTGGTCGACGCGGGCGGCGGTGATGGTGAAGGGGCCGACGGTGGTGGGTTCGGGGGTCAGGGCGTGGAAGTCGAACACGTCGGACAGGTCGGCGGTGCGGAGTTCTTCGTCGCTTTCCGCGTAGGCGCGGGCGAAGCGGCGCGGCGCGTCGGCCGGGGCGTGCACCGGGAGCTTGCGGGCGGAGGTGTCGTGCGGCGGGTGGGTGTGGTACCGGCGCATCACGGCGAGCGTGGTGAAGTCCGCGCAGTGGTCCGGGTGCAGGTGCGAGAACAGCAGCGCGTCCAGCGAGAACGGGTCGCAGTGCACCTGGAGCGCGGCGAGCACACCGTTGCCCAGGTCGATGGCCAGCCGGTAGCCGTCCGCCTCGACGAGGTAGCCGGATGCGGGTCCCTGTGGCCCCGGCAGGCTGCCCGAGCAGCCGAGGATGGTCAACAGCACCGTTGGAGAGTGCCAGGTCATTCGTGGGCGTGGAAGGTGGCTCTTTCCAGGCCGGGCAGGAATCGGTGAGCGAGCCTCGTGAACTTGTCCACCGGCCCGGTGCTGGCGAACCGCAGGTCCGGCGGTCCGCTCCGGAACAGGTCGCGCTCGTTGAGCACGCGGACCACGTCCTTCACCGTCTCCTCGGCGCTGGACACGAGGGTCACCCCGTCGCCCATCACGATCTGGATCACCCCCGTGAGCAGCGGGTAGTGGGTGCAGCCCAGGACCACGGTGTCGACCTCGGCGCGCTGGAGCGGCTCCAGGTAGGCCTGGGCGAGGCCGAGGACCTGGCGGCCCGACGTCGTGCCCTGCTCGACGAAGTCCACGAACCTCGGGCACGCCACCGCGGTGACCTCCACGTCCCGGGCCGCGGCGAAGGAGTCCTGGTAGGCGCCGGAGGCGATGGTGCCCTGCGTGCCGATCACCCCGATCCGGCCGGTGCGCGTGGTCGCGACCGCCCGGCGCACGGCCGGCAGCACGACCTCGACCACCGGGATGTCGTAGCGCTCGCGGGCGTCGCGCAGGCACGCCGAGGACGCCGTGTTGCAGGCGATGACGAGCAGCTTGGCGCCGTCCTCGACGATCCGGTCGGCCACCTCCAAGGCGTTCTTGCGCACCTGGGCGATGGGCAGCGGGCCGTACGGGCCGTTGGCGGTGTCGCCGACGTACCGGATGCCCTCCCCCGGCAACTGGTCCATGATCGCCCGCGCGACGGTCAGCCCGCCCACGCCGGAGTCGAAGATCCCGATGGGCGCGTCCGCGGCGCTCACGCGGCCCCCGTCCGCTCGACGACCCCCGCCCGCTTGGCGTCGCGAGCCACGCCCCAGGCCGCGAGGACCCCGCCGAGCGCGCCGAACAGGTGGCCCTCCCACGAGATGCCCGGCTGGCCCGGCAGCACGCCCCACAGCACGGCGCCGTAGGCGGCGAACACCACCACGGCCACCACGATCTGCCACGGCGACCGCACGAAGATGCCGCGCACCAGCAGGAAGACCAGGAAGCCGAACACCAGGCCGGACGCGCCGATGTGGCTGCCGTTCGCGCCGATGAGCCACGTGCCCAGGCCCGCGGTCAGCCAGATGACCGCCGTGATCTGGGCGAACTGCTTGATGCCGCCGGAGGTCGCCAGGAAGCCCAGGACGAGCAGCGGCACGGCGTTGCTCGTGAGGTGCTCCCAGCCGCCGTGCAGCACCGGCGCCCAGATGATGTTGTCCCACTCCGTGAAGTCGCGGGGGATGATCCCGTCGTCGTCCAGCGCGCCGAACAACACCGTGTCGACGGCTTCGACGACGAACAGCAGTCCGACGAACCCCGCCACGACGACCGCGGACAGCAGCGGTCGGGCTGGGACCACGCGCGTGGCGGGCGACTTCGGCGCCGCAGGGACCGGGTGCACCCCTCCAGGCTACGTGCGATCGGCGCTGTTGGGGGCGCAGGTCAGCCGTCCATGTCCACCATCACCGCCCACTCGCCGTGCTGCGCCTCGGGGATGGCGCTGATCTCCACCGGTTGCCCCGGCACGAGGTCGGGGAAGTCGGGCACGGCGCCGTTCAGGCTGCCGGTGGCCGTGTAGGAGAAGCTCGTCATGTCGTCGACCGTGGTCCCGGCGACCACGACCCGGACGCGGCCGGGCGAGCCGACCACGATGTGGGTCTTGGTGATGGCCCGCCAGGGGACGACGATCCGCTGCGGCTGGTTCGGGTCGGCGGGGTCGGAGCGCAGCACGACGTCGGCGGCGTGCACCAGGCCGTCGACCTCGACCGGCTCGGGCGGCGCGGGCGGCATCGGGTACTCGGCGAGCGGCACCTCCCGGCCGACGCCCAGCCGCACCGCGATGCCGTCCTCCGCCGGCTCGACCGCGGCGTCCTCGACGGTCGTGTCGATGCTGGTGATGCGCCCGAGAACGGTCAGCCGGACCACGGACTGCCTCCCCGGGACCAGCAGCTCGCGCGTCTCGTTGGTGCTGATGCCGGTCGAGCCGCTGTGGCAGGGCGACTGCTTGACCTCCTTGCCGTCGATGGAGAGCACGGCCTTGAGGTTGCTCTTGGTGCCGGTCTCGCACCCGATGAACAGCGTCAGCTCCGCCGTGTCGGAGGGCGTGAAGGCGAGGGCGAGCGGGTCCGGGGTGCGGCCGGAGGTCTGGGCGACGATCCGGCTGCCGGCCAGGTGCTCGGGGAACGGGTCGGGCTTGGCGGGCTGGGAGTCCGGCCGGGACGGCAGCCCCGCGACCGCGCCGCCGACCAGGGCCAGGGCCACGCACGCCACGGCGACGAACGCCCGCCGCCGGCGAACCCTCCGGACCCGCGTGCGCAGGGCCGCCATGCGGACGGTGTGGGCGGTCTCGGGCAGGTCGGCGTGGTCGTGGAGGACCGCGCTCAGGTCGTGCGTCTTCACCCGCGCACCCCTTCTCCGTCGAACTGGCCGTCGCGCTGCCCGAGCACCGCCGGGTCCACCCGCAGCCGGGCGAGGGCCTTGCTGGTCTGGGACTTCACCGTGCCGACCGAGATCCCGAGGACGTGCGCCACCTGCGCCTCGGTCAGGTCCTCGTAGAACCGCAGCACCAGCACGGCCCGCTGGCGGCGCGGCAGGGTGCCCAGCAGCCGCCACAGCCAGTCGTGCTCGTCCACCGCGGCCTGCGGGCTCGGCCCGACCCGTTCGGGCAGCACCTCGGTGGGTTCCTCGCCGCGCCACCGGCGTCTCCACCAGGTGGCGTAGGTGTTGACCATGATCTTGCGCACGTACGGCTCCGGGTCGCCCTGGACGCGCCGCCACGCCAGCCACGCCTTGGTCAGCGCGGCCTGCAACAGGTCCTCCGCGTGCCCGGCGTCGCGCGTCAACAGGTAGGCGGTGCGCACCAGGCGCGGCGAAGCCCCCGCGACGAACTCCTCGAACCCCTCGGGTGCTTCCACCGCTCCCCCGTCCTCCACGCTCTCGCCGGTACTACCAGTCGGGGACGGCGGATGGTTGCCCCCGGCGGCCATCCGGGTGGAATCGCGGGCTCGACGGTGTAGCAAGTCACACCGATCCGGTCGGGCGCGGCTCCGCCGGAGCCTAGGCTGTCCCGGTGTCGATCGACGTTGCGGTGCGGGCGGAAGCCGAACTCGGGGAAGGCCCCACGTGGGACCACGGCAGCGGCACCCTCCTGTGGGTCGACGTGCTGCGCAGCGAGGTGCACCGCTACTCCCCCGACCGCGACGAGGACGCGGTGCTCGACGTGCCGCAGCACGTGGGCGCGGCCAAGCCCCGCACGCGCGGCGGCCTGGTGCTCAACCTGCGCGACGGCATCGCCCTGGTCGACCCGGACGGCACCAGGACGTGGCTGGTCTACTGGGCCCGGGAGGGCTACCGCGGCAACGACGCGGCCGTGGACCCGGCGGGCCGGCTGTGGGCGGGCACCATGCGCTACGACGAGGACCCCGGCGGCTGGCTGGTGCGCGTCGAGCCCACCGGGGACGCGAAGGTGGTCGTGGACAACGTGCGCGTGAGCAACGGGATCGGCTGGAGCCCCGACGCCACCGCCATGTACTACGTCGACTCGGCGACCCGCCGGATCGACGTCCTGGACTACGACCGCGCCAGCGGCACGGCCACCAACCGCCGCACGGTGGTGGAGGTGGACCGCGGCCTGCCCGACGGCCTGTGCGTGGACGCGTCGGGCGCGATCTGGGTGGCCCTGTGGGGCGGGGCGGCGGTGCGCCGGTACACGCCGGACGGGCGGCTGGACACGGAGATCGAACTGCCGGTGGGCCAACCGACCGCGTGCGCCTTCGGCGGCCCGGACCTGACCGACCTCTACGTCACCACCGCGCGCACCGGCCTGTCCGGCGAGGCGCTGACCGAGCTCGCGGGCTCGGTCCTGGTCGTCTCCGGCGCGGGCGAAGGGCAGATGACCGCCTCGTTCGCCGGCTGATCCACTGTGGACGGATCAGATCGCGTACACCGCACCGGGTTCGGCCAGTGACACGGGACCGGTGAACGACTCCACGGCGTCGCTGAGCACGCCGTCCCGGTCCGACCACGGCAGCACGTGCGTCAGCACCAGCCGCCCGACACCGGCCTCCGCCGCCACCGCACCGGCCTCGTGCCCGCTCATGTGCAGGTAGTTCGCCCGCCCCGCCTGCTCCCGCCACGCCGCGTCGGCCAGCAGCAGGTCCGCGCCGCGCGCCAACTCCACCAGCTCGGGGCACGGCACGGTGTCCCCGGTGAACACCAGCGACTTGCCGCCCACCGCGATGCGGAACGCGTACGCCTCGCAGATGTGCCGCATCGGCGCGACGTCGATGGACACGTCACCCACCGCGAACCGACCCGCCTGCAACGCCACGAAGTCGTAGGTGTCCGCCAACCGCAGCGTCGCCAGCTCCTCCTCCGACGCCGCGTGCGCGTTGGCCAGCCTGGTCGGCGCGTGCGCCGGCGCGAACACCGGCAGCCGCTTCCCCGGCGACGGCGGGTTCGGGTGGTGGCGCAGGTAGGTGGTCAGCGCGCTGAAGTCCGCGCAGTGGTCCAGGTGCAGGTGCGACAGCAGCACCGCACCCAGTCGGAACGGGTCGCAGTACCGCTGCAACGCCCCGAGCACCCCGCCGCCCAGCTCCACCGCGATCCGCACGCCACCCGCCTCGACCAGGTACCCGGACGTGGGCAGATCGGGGCCGGGAGCACTTCCCGCGCAGCCGAGGACGGTCAATTCCATGACCGGCACGATAGCAGTCCGGACATCGGCAGAATTGCGGAAAGAAGGTGGACGAACAACACCGCAATTCACTTCGTCGGCTTTATCGGAAAACATCGGTTTCCCGAACCGGCAAAGCGGTGGCGGGCGACCCGGGAGGTCGCCGCCACCGCTCGCGCGTCAGGCCCAGAGGTGGCCGTCGAGGCGTTCGGCGGCCTCGTCCAGCGTGCCCGCGTAGGCGCCGGTCGACAGGTACTTCCACCCCGCGTCCGCCACCACGAACGCCACGTCCGCCCGCTCCCCGCGCTGCGCCGCCTTCTCCGCCACGGCCAGCGCCGCGTGCAGGATGGCGCCGGTCGAGATGCCCGCGAAGATGCCCTCGACCTCCAGCAGCTGCCGGGTCCGGCGCAGGGCGTCGTAGGAGCCGACCGAGTAGCGGCCGGTCAGCACCTCGGCGTCGTACAGCTCGGGCACGAAACCCTCGTCGAGGTTGCGCAGGCCGTACACCAGCTCGCCGTACCGGGGCTCGGCGGCGACGACCTGCACGTCCGGCTTCTGCTCGCGCAGGTACCGGCCCACACCCACGAGCGTGCCCGTCGTGCCCAGGCCCGCCACGAAGTGCGTGATCGTGGGCAGGTCCTTGAGGATCTCCGGGCCGGTGCTCTCGTAGTGCGCACCGGGGTTGGCGGGGTTGCCGTACTGGTAGAGCATCACCCACTCGGGGTGCTCGGCGGCCAGTTCCTTCGCCCGCGCGACGGCCTGGTTGGAGCCGCCCGCCGCCGGCGAGAACACGATCCGCGCGCCATAGGCCTGGAGCAGCTGCTTGCGCTCGGCGGAGGTGTTCTCCGGCATCACGCAGACCAGGCCGTAGCCCTTGAGCTTCGCGACCATCGCCAGCGCGATGCCGGTGTTGCCGGACGTCGGTTCCAGGATCGTGCAGCCGGGCTGCAAGCGGCCTTCCCGCTCGGCCTCCTCGACCATCATCAGGACCGGGCGGTCCTTGATCGAGCCGGTCGGGTTGCGGTCCTCCAGCTTCGCCCACAGCCGCACGTCCTTCGACGGCGACAGCCGGGGCAGCCCCACCAGGGGCGTGCCGCCGACCGCGTCGAGCAGCGACTCGTACCGGGCCACCGCGATCAGCCCCCGGCGACGGCCGGGAGGATCGTCACGGTGTCGCCGTCCTTCACCGCCGCGTCGAGACCGCCCGCGAAGCGGACGTCCTCGTCGTTGACGTACACGTTCACGAACCGGTGCAGCGAGCCTTCCTTGACCAGGCGCGCCTTCAAGCCACCGTGGTTGTTCTCCAGGTCGTCGATGACCTGCGCGAGCGTGGTGCCCGACGCCGAGACGGACTTCTGGCCGCCGGTGTGCGTGCGCAGGATCGTGGGGATGGAGACGGTGACAGCCATGCTGGGACCTCCGGGAGAGGAGCCGGGACTTATTTCGGGATCGAGCGGGGACGACGCGCTCAGGGACAGTCGGGCGTGTCGTCCGCGCCCGTGTGCGCGAACATGTACGACTCGACGACCTCGACCGGTTCTTCGGTGACGACGCCGTCAACGATCCGGTAGGAGCGCAGCTCGTGCGTCTCGGGGTCCCTGGTGGAGATGAGGACGTAGTGCGCCTGCGGCTCGCTCGCGTACGACACGTCGGTCCGCGACGGGTAGGCCTCGGTCGCGGTGTGCGAGTGGTAGACGACGATCGTCTCTTCGTCGTTGGCGCTCATCTCGCGGTGGACGCGCAGCTGCTCCATCGAGTCGAACCGGTAGAAGGTCGGGGAGCGCTCGGCGTTGTCCATCGGGACGAACCGCTCGGGGCGGTCGGAGCCCTCGGGGCCCGCGATGATGCCGCACGCCTCGTCGGGGTGGTCACGACGGGCGTGCGCCACCATCGCGTCGACGAGGTCACGGCGGATCACCAGCACGCCACCATCCTACGTGGTGGCGGAAGGTGTCCCGCGTTGTGAGAACGGGCACTACACCCGCTCGCGCTCCACCCCCGCACCCTGTGAGTAGGCCAGATGTCCGCCCAGCAGGCCGCCGGCGGTCAGCGCGCCCATCCCGACCGCTGAGACGACCCGGCCCACGAGCCCGAACCCGTGGCCGCGCAGCCGGAACGAGGTCAGGTACAGCAGGTTGGCCGCCGCGTTGCTCGCCAAGTGCACGAACGCGGTCCGGCGCTGCCGCTCGTCGAGGGTCGCGTACTCGGCCAGCCCCGTGACGATGGCCACCGGGGCGGTCGCCAGCCCGACCCCGATCAGGACCCGCGCCGCTTTGCCCTCCCCGGGCAGGAGGTCGAGCACGTTGGACGCGGCGTACATCCCCAGCGGGAGCAGCACCGCAGCCGGGTGCGCGGGGTGCCCCATCGGCTCGCCGCGCAGCACCCGAGAGCTGCGGAGGCCCGAAGGGATGGCCTCGGCCAGCGCGCCGGCCGCCCGGTCCAGCGCCTTGTTCTCCTCAACCCACCGCAACACCCGCGTCAGCCGACTCATACCGCACGGGTACCTCACCGGAGGGCGCTGAACACGTCCTTCGCCGCCGTTGTGCACAGTTCGTCCAGCGGTGTCCCGGTCGCCACCCCGGTGGCGAGGGCGAACACCGTCGAGGGCACCCGCAGACCGGCCCGGACCAGCCCGTCCTGCGCGGACATGGCGACCCGGCGGCACCCGGCTTTGTCCAGGTCGGCGTCGACCACGACGAACGCCGCCGCCGTCTGGCCGACCAGGACCACCGCCGGGGGCACCGCGACCTCGACCGCGGCCTCGCACGCCGCGTGCCCGACGTCTTCGCGCAGGTCACCGACCGCCGCACCGCACACGATGGGCACCACGCCGCCGTCCACGGGGAACCCGTGCCCGCGCTCGGCCAACCACCGCATGACGCCGTTCGGGGCGGACGGAGACTCGGAGAGGGTCACCGCGTGCACGCGCTGGACCAGCGCGGATGGGTCGAGCAGGTCCAGTTCGCGGGTCCCGACGGGCGCGCCGCGCGTGTCCACGCCCGCGGCCACCCCGCCGGGTGCGAGCACGACCACCGCCCCGGGCACCCGACCGAGCAGCATCAGCCCACGACCGCCATCAGTCCCCGAGCCATCAGTCCATGACCGCCTCGACCAGCGTCTCCTGCACCCACGTCAACCAGTGGTAGACGCCCAGGTGCGGCGAGCGCGGGTCGTCGGGCGGCAGCTCGTCGGGCATGTCCTCCTGCACGTCCAGCGCCGTCCCCAGGGCCAGCCGCACGTCGTTGAGCGCCGACAGCCACGCCTCGGCCTGCGCCGACGCCAGCCGGACCTCGCCGCCGTCGGCCGGGCAGGTGTCCAGCACGACGGCCGCCGCCGCCGTCTTGGCGTCCAGCAGCTCGGGCTCGTGCAGGGAGCGCAACGCGTTCGCGGAGTCCACTTCGGCCGGATCGGGCGCGTCGGGGTCCAGGCGGTGGAAGTCGGGCAGCAACCGGCCCAGGATCGGGTCGTCCGGCGGGGTCGAGGACCCCGTCCGGATGCCGGTCAGCTGCGCCAGCTCGTCCTGCGGGGCCTCTTCCGCGCGGGCCAGCAGCATGTCCTGGATCTGGCTCACCAGACCGCGCACCACGGCGGCTTCCTGCCGGTCGAACTTGCCGACCACCGCGTCGCCGGACTTCGTCCACTTCCTCACGACGAACGCTGCATCGTCGCCCAGAGCCCGGCCGCGTGCAGTTTCGCCACGTCCGCCTCCACCTTGTCCTTCGACCCCGACGACACGATCGCCTTGCCCTTGTGGTGCACGTCCAGCATCAACTTCGTCGCGTGGTCCCGGCTGTAGCCGAACAGCTTCTGGAACACGTACGTGACGTAGGACATCAGGTTCACCGGGTCGTTCCAGACCAGCGTCTGCCAGGGACGGTCCTCGGTGCGGACGTCCTGCGGCGACGGGTCAACCTGCGTCCGCTCATGCTCGACGGGCGTGGTCATACCGCCAATGGTGTCATGTTCCGGTCCGTGGCGGAGCCCATAGGGCCTTCTGCCGCTGGCGCGGCGCGGTCGAGCCTAGGCTTCTGGCTCATGTCGACGTCGCTGTTCACGGACCACTACGAGTTGACGATGCTGGCCGCTGCCCTGCGCGACGGCACCGCCGACCGGCCGTGCGTCTTCGAGGTCTTCGCCCGCAGGCTCCCCGAAGGCAGGCGGTACGGGGTGGTCGCGGGCACCGGGCGCCTGCTGGACGCCATCGAGGCGTTCCGCTTCGGCGAGGCCGAGCTGGAGCTGTTGGAGCGCACCGGCGTGGTCGACCGCGCGACGCTGGACTGGCTGGCCGGCTACCGGTTCACCGGCGACGTCGACGGGTACCCCGAGGGCGAGCTGTACTTCCCGGGGTCGCCGATCCTGTCCGTCCGGGCGCCGTTCGGCGTGGGCGTGGTGCTGGAGACGCTGGCCCTGTCGATCCTCAACCACGACAGCGCGATCGCCTCCGCCGCCGCCCGCATGGTGGGCGCCGCCAACGGCCGCCGCATGATCGAGATGGGTTCGCGCCGCACGCACGAGGACGCCGCCGTCGCGTCCGCGCGCGCCGCGTACCTGGCCGGGTTCACCGCCACGTCCAACCTGGAAGCGGCCCGCCGGCACGGCATCCCCACCGCCGGCACGTGCGCGCACGCCTTCACGCTGCTGCACGACAGCGAGGAGGCGGCGTTCCGCAGCCAGGTCGAGGCGCTGGGCGCGGGCACGACCCTGCTGGTGGACACCTACGACATCACCAGCGGCATCAAGACCGCCGTGGAGATCGCCGGGCCGGACCTGGGCGCGATCCGGATCGACTCGGGCGACCTGGGCGTGCTCGCGCGGCAGGCCCGCGACCAGCTGGACTCGCTGGGCGCGCGCAACACCCGCATCGTCGTGTCCGGCGACCTGGACGAGTACTCGATCGCCGCGCTGCGCGCCGAGCCCGTGGACGCCTACGGGGTGGGCACTTCGGTGGTGACCGGGTCGGGCGCGCCGACCGCCGGGATGGTCTACAAGCTGGTCGAGGTCGACGGTCGGCCCGTGGCCAAGCGGTCGTCGCACAAGGAGTCGCGCGGTGGGCAGAAGAGCGCGCTGCGGCGGCACAAGGACACCGGGACCGCATTGGAAGAGGTCGTGCACCCCGCTTCCGAGGCTGTCGAGCTGGGTCCGCACGACCGGGTCCTGCCCGTGCCGCTGGTGCGCGGTGGACAAAGGGTCGAGGGGCTCGACACGCTGGCGGAGAGCCGGGAGCGGCTGCGCGCCGCACTGGTCAGCGTGCCGTGGGAGGGCCTGAAGCTGTCCCGCGGCGAGCCCGCGATCCCGACGACGTTCCTGTGATTCGTAGGAGTGACATGGCCAAGGCACTGATCGTGGTGGACGTGCAGAACGACTTCTGCGAGGGCGGGTCGCTGCCGGTGACGGGTGGGGCGGCGGTGGCGGCGGCCATCTCGGCGCACCTGGCGTCGGGCGGGTACGACCACGTCGTGGCGACGCGGGACTACCACATCGACCCGGGCGCGCACTTCAGCGAGACGCCCGACTTCGTGAACACGTGGCCGGTGCACTGCGTGGCCGGGACGCCCGGCGCGTCGTTCCACCCCGAGCTGGACGTGACGCCGGTGGAGGCCGTGTTCTCCAAGGGCGCGCACGCGGCGGCGTACTCCGGGTTCGAGGGCGTGGCCGGCGGCGGCGAGGGCCTGGCCGACTGGCTGCGGGCGCGCGGGGTGTCGGACGTGGACGTGGTGGGCATCGCGACCGACCACTGCGTGCGGGCCACGGCGTTGGACGCGGCGGCGGCCGGGTTCACGACGACCGTCCTGCTGGACCTCACCGCCGGGGTGGCGGCGTCGACCGTCGAGACCGCCCTGGGGCAGTTGCGCGAGGCCGGTGTCGCCTTGGCGGGCACGCCCCACGTGGCCTGACCGCGCGGCGGAGCGGGGGTGCTCTTGAGGTGAGCACCCCCGAATCCACAGTCAACCAGGGGGGTACGACAGAGCCGGGCGTGCCGGCGGCGGGGGGATGTGCGGGCTCAGGGAGTCGGTGCGCAAGCGGTCTCGCCGACCTTCACGCTGCCCTGGACCCCCGACTCCGGGGTGAAGCGGAAGTGCAGCAGGGTCAGCGCGAGGCTGCCGTCGTTCGGTTCGGGCAGGACCACCTCGCTGAACGTGACCCGGGCGAGGACCGTGCCGGAGGAGTTCTTCACCTCGTGCACGTGGTTGTTCGGGATCTGCTCGGGCAGGCCCGCGAACCCGCTGAGCCCGCCCATCGACCAGCCCGCCGTAGTGCCGGCTTCGGTCGCGTCGCAGGTCACCTTCCACTTGCCGACCTTGAGCCGGGGTCCGCCCGCGGACATCAGCGCCGACAGCTCGAACCCGTTGCCGGTGGCCTCGGACCTCGTGGTGGTCGTGTCGGTGTTCGGGTCGACCACGGTGGTGGTGCAGGTGGAGTCGCCCGCGCCGAACCGGATGCCGGTCCGGGAGATCGCCGGCGACGACGCGGTCGTGGGACCCTCGACCGCGCACCGCGCCTGCGGGGGCACGACGACCTGCTGCCCCGACTTGGTGAAGTCGGCCGAGCCGGTGGACGCGACGCCCGCCGGTCCGGCCGCGAGCGCGGGTGTGCCCGCGGCTCCGATCGCGAGCGCCGCGGCCACCGCCCCGGCCCGGCGCGCGATGATGTGCATCATGGGTTGCCCTTCTCGTGACGCTGGTGCCCAAGTAATCGACAGTGGGCCGGGAAACGCTGACGATTCACCCTGAATATCACTCGTAAGTGGAAATGGAATACACGATCGAGTGATCGCTAACGCCGAGCAATCGATCAGGAGGGAATGCGCATCGGCAATGCCGACGAGAACACCGCCGGCAACCCGACCAGCCTTTCCAGCGCCGCCCGAACCCGGCGGGCCGCCGAGCCGTCGCCGAACGGGTTGCGCCCCGGCGGCAGCCGCAGGCGGGAGGCAAGGACCCAGCCGGCCTCGGCGAGGATCCGCGTGACGTCCGTGCCGACCAGCCAGGCGCACCCGGCGTCCACCGCCGGCATCCGCTCGGTCGTGGACCGCAGGACCAGCACCGGCACGCCGAACGTCGGCGCCTCCTCCTGGAGCCCACCGGAGTCGGTCAACACCAACGCGGCCCGCCGCAAGGCCCGGACGAGGTCGGGGTAGTCCAACGGCCGGCACACCACGATCCGCTCGTGCCCACCCAACACCCGCCGCACCGCCGTCCGCACCGAGGGGTTCGGGTGGACGGGCACCAGCACCCGCACGTCGGGATGCCGATCGGCCAGCGCCCGAACCGCATGGAGGACCCGTTCCAGCGGAGCACCCCAGGACTCCCGGCGGTGCACGGTGACCAACACCAGCCGATGCCCGGACGCGTCGAGTTCTGCTTCCAACTCCACCAACGCCGGTTCACGGGCAGGCAGATCGGCCTCGGCAACCAGCCGCACCGCGTCCACCACGGTGTTCCCCGTGACCACGATCTCCGCCGCAGGCAACGCTTCCCCCACCAACGCGGTAGCCGCGTCGTCCGTGGGCGCGAGGTGCAGCGAGGCGATCCGGGCGATCATCTGCCGCGTGCCTTCCTCGGGAAACGGCCCACCCAGATCCCCCGTCCGCAGCCCCGCTTCAAGGTGCGCCACCGGTATGCCCCGGTAAAAGGCAGCCAACGCCCCCGCCAAGGCAGTGGTCGTATCCCCTTGCACCACCACAACAGCCGGATCCCGCACCCGCAACACTTCGTCAACCGCCGGCACCAGCCGCGACAGCAACTCGGCCTGACTGCCGGTCACACGAGGAACCTCAAGCACCACATCGGGCTTGAGGTCAAAGGCCTCCAGAGCCTGCTCCACCATCCCCACATGCTGTCCACTGTGGACAAGAACGGGCCGCAACACGGGATGATCGCCCAACGCCAACACGACGGGCGCGATCTTCACCGCTTCGGGCCGGGTACCCGCAAGCAGCAGAACTTCCTTCACCAGACTCCTCACTCCGCAGGGACACCGACTCCCCACCACCTCGGGTACGGTGGAAAGCCCCACACAACCGCCCACAAAGGACCAGCCCGAAACATCACCCATTCGAGCGACATACAAGATCCGCGACCAAACCCCTCCTCACGCGTCCCGTAGAGAGAAAGGAACGCGGCAAACCGGCCCCACGCCCTCCCGCCAACCCCACCCACCCCGCCGGCCCACCCACCTCGCCGGCCCACCGCCCCACCGACTCCAGCCGACACCGCCCTGGCAGAGCCACACCGCCCAGGCGACACGGCCCTGCCGAGCCACACCGCCCCAGCCAGCACCGCCCCAGCCAGCACCGCCCCAGCCAGCACCGCCCCAGCCGAGCCACACCGCCCTGGGTCCGGTCGGGTAGTCGCCGAGTCGCGGCCCCGGGGTGCGAAGGGAGGCCGGGACCGGGAGCCGCGCGGTCGCAGGCTCGCAACCAGCGGTGTTGGGCCTTGCCGCGACGGGCAGTGGTCGAGCCTGCCGCAACCGGCGGCGGTGGAGGTCCCGCAAACAGCAGTCGGCCGGCTGCCGAGGCCCCCGAGCGATCGAGCGCCGCCGCGACGCACGCCAGGAGCCGAACCTCGGAGTCGTGCACCGCAGGTCGAGCACCGCCGCGACGCGCACCCCGAGTCGCGCCGCAGAGTCGTGCGCCGCGGGTCGAGCGCCGCCGGGACGTGCGCCCCGAGTCGCGCCACAGGGTCGTGCGTCGCAGGTCGAGCGCCGCCGGGACGTGCGCCGGGAGTCGCGCCGCGGAGTCGTGCACCTGGGGTCGCGTGCCACGGGGTCGCGCGCCGCAGGACCGGGGGCCAAGCGGCGGGCGTGTCCGGGGATCGAGAGAGCGCCGGGGGTCGGGGTCGGAGGGTGGGGTGTCTGGAGGCCGGGAGGGTGGGTGCGGCGCCCGGGGTGTGGGGGTTGCACCGTCGGGCGCCGCTGGCATTAGGGGGTTTTGGGGTTGGGGGGTTGTCGGCGGCGGCGGGAGTGGTGGGTTAGGAGGGTGCCGGCCGTCAGTAGGGCCAGTGCGGCGATCACCCACCACGTCACGCTCGCGCCCGTCGCCGCCAGTGTGCCCACGCCCGTCCCCACAGCGACCCCGGTACCGGGAACCTTGTACAACGCCAACCCCCTCAGACCAACGCCCGGCGACGGCGCAGCACGACCGCGCCGGTCGGCACCGCGACCAAGGCCAGCAAGCCCAAGCCGATCCATAGGCCGGCGCCCGACGCCATCGGGATCGGCAACCCGGCCGGACCGCACGTCGCGGACGACACGACCAGGTCACCGGAGCCCAGAGCCCCGAGCACGCCACCGATCAAGGTCACGTGGATGGCGTTGACGGTGAGGCTGCCGTCCCTGTTGCGCACCTGCTCGTTGAACACCACCCGCGCGATGTCCACGCCCACCAAGCCCACGTCGAGCACCGTGTTCGGCGCGGGCTCCGCCTCGACCTCGCCCAGCCTGCCCAAACCCACGCCGACCAGCTTCGTCCGACCGACCACGCCCTTCTGGGTCGCGTCGCACTCCGCCTCGACCGCCTCGGCCGTGATCGCGCCGGTCGCCGAGGCCAGCAGTTCCAACCTGACGTCGGCGGTCACGGCTCGGGAGTGGACGCCGCCGGTCTTGTCGTCGCGGGTCGCGGACGTGTCCAGTACGCCGGTCTTCAGCACGCCCGGCACGTTGGCGGTGGCGAAGGTGCCCGTGGTCGGGCCGTTCGCGTCGGCGGCGGCGAACGGGCCCGCCGACACCGCGTTCCCGCCCAGCAGCGACAGGTCCAGCTCGGCGCCGTGGGCGGAGGCGTCGCCGGGGGCGGCGGACGCGGGTGGCGCGGTGGCCAGCAGGGCGGCCACCGCGACGAAGCCGGCCAGGCCCGTCATTCGCACACGCATGGAGGTCCTTCCTCACGAAACGAACGTTCTCGGGGGACTCGCGACCGGGCACACGACGCCTGACGCCATCGGGATCGCAGGGCGCGTCGGAGTGCACTGTGCGAGCAATTGCCCCTATCGGCGTTCCACCCGTCGGATTAAGGGTTGCTGACCGTAAAGGGGGACGACGTCCACTCGAACCGCCCAACTGCGGCCACACAGAGTCGATCAACCGCCCGAAAGCGGCTCACGTTCTCACCCGATCCGGCAGTGCGGACGAGCCGAGAAGCCGCCGATGACCTTCGGGTAGCCCGATCGGGCGGTCCCCGGACGGATGAAAGGACTCTCCCGTGGCGTATGCCGTGCCCCGGACCGAACACCTCAACCGGGTGGTGGTCGTCGCACTGGTGGTGGCCGCCGCCGGGCTGGTGCTGTTGCACCGCGCCTACCGGACGGCCGAGATCGCGTTGTCCGGACTGGTCCTGAACGCTCTCAGCAGCGACGGCGTCGCCGTGGTCGCCGCCCGCCAGACCGTCTACTTCGGACTCGGCTCGGACACGCCGCTGGGCCTGCGCATGACCCCGGAGTGCACGTCCGCGTTCCTGGTCCTGCCGTTGCTGCTGGTCGGCGCGGTGATGGTCGCGCTGCGGCCCCGGATCACCCGGAAGGTCCTCGCCGCGCTCGCCGTCGCCACGGCCGCCGTCGTCGTGGTCAACCAGCTGCGCGTGCTCACCCTGGTCGGCCTGGTCAAGACCCTCGGCGTGGACACCGGCTACTACTGGGGCCACACCCTGCTGGGCTCGATGGTGAGCGTCTTCGGCGGCGCGGCGGCGCTCGTGGCGTTCGTCCGGCTGGCCACGCGCGGGTGAGCCTCGACGTCGTCCTGGGGTTCACCCAGGCCCTCGCCCTGACCATGAGCGTCGCCTTCCTGACCTACGTGTTCCTCATCGTCGTCCCCTACCTGCGGCACACCCCCGCGCCGACCGGCCGCCCGGACCGGTTCGAGTGGCACTTCCTGGTGCCGTGCCGGGACGAGGAGGCGGTCATCGGCGACACCGTCCGGTACCTGCGCACGACGTTCCCCATCGCGCACGTCTGGGTCATCGACGACGACTCCGACGACGCCACCGCCGGCGTCGTCCGGACCTTCCGCGGCGACAAGCACGTCCACCTCGTGCGCCGGTACCGCCCCGACGCCCGCACCGGCAAGGGCGACGCGCTCAACGACGCCTACCGCACGCTCAAGCTGTGGATGGGCCGGCACGCCGACGCCGACCGGGCCGTGGTGGTCGTGGTCGACGCCGACGGGCGGCCCGCCCCCAACTGCCTGGAAACCTGCGCGGCGGACCACCTGTTCGGCGACCCGACCATCGGCGCCGTGCAGGTGGACGTCCGGATGGTCAACGCCGGCGTCCGGCAGACCGGCGTGTCCCGGTGGCGCTCGGTGTTCGGCGCGCTCCTGGTCCGCATGCAGGACCTGGAGTTCCGCACGGCGATCGCGGCCATCCAGCTGTCCCGCGGGGTCACCGGCACGATCTCGATGGGCGGCAACGGGCAGTTCACCCGCCTGTCCGCGCTGGACGCCATCGCCGGGCCGGCTGGTCAGCCGTGGCGCGGGTCGTTGCTGGAGGACTTCGAACTGGGCGTGCACCTGCTGACCGCCGGCTGGCGCACGGGGTTCTCCCTGGACACCCACGTCCACCAGGAGGGCCTGTACAGCCTGCGGCGGTTCCTCGCGCAACGGACGCGGTGGGGCCAGGGCACCATGCAGTGCATGCGGTACGTCCGGCGGATCTGGGCGTCGCCACACCTGACCACGCTGGGCGCGGCGGAGATGCTGTACTACCTGGCCCAACCGTGGATGCAGCTGCTCGGGACGCTGATCTACCCGGTCCCGCTGGTGCTGCTGGCGCACCGGACCGTGACGTCGCCGGCCGAGGTCTGGCAGTGGCTGGCGGAAGGCGCGTGGGTCCTGTTCGCCGTCTACGGGTCGTTCGGACTGCTGCCGTTCGTGCTGTGGGGACCGGTGTACCGGGCGCGGTGCGAGCCGGGACTCGGCCGGGGACGCGCGCTGGTGTACGGCTTCGGCTACGCGCTGTACATCTACACCTTCTACATCACGTCGTGGCGCGCGCTGAGCCGCCTGGTCCGGGGCCGCAACGGCTGGACCAAGACCCGGCGGAACACCGAACGCCCCACCGGGAAGGTGGCCCTGGACACCTGAGCACCGCGTGAGATCCGCGACTTTGTAGAGCTTCGACAAAGACCGAACATGTGATCGCCGGTTAACCTCGCCGACGGAAGTCGATCCACGGGAGGTCCACAGTGTCCGTCATCGCCGTCCCCGGTCGCCGTGTGCTGGCCGACCTCGTGCCGGGCTCGCTGGCGCGTGACATCGCCCTGGTCGTGGCCGGTGCGGGGTTGACCGGGCTGGCCGCCCAGGTCGCCCTGCCGGTGCCGGGCAGCCCGGTGCCGATCACCGGGCAGACCTTCGCCGCGCTGCTGGTGGGCGCCGCCCTCGGGTGGCAGCGCGGTGGCGCGTCGATGGTGTTGTACCTGATCGCCGGCGTCGCCGGTGTGCCGTGGTTCCAGGGCGCCTCGTCGGGCATGCCCGCGTCCCTCGGCTACGTCGTGGGCTTCGTGTTCGCGGGTGTGCTGGTCGGCCACCTGGCCGCGCGCGGCGGTGACCGGACGCCCCTGCGCACGGTCGGCACGATGGCCCTGGGCAACCTCGTGATCTACGCGTTCGGCGTGCCGTGGCTGATGGCCGCCGCGAACGTCGGGTTCACCAAGGCGCTGGCGCTGGGCGTCACGCCGTTCCTGATCGGCGACGCGCTCAAGATCGCCCTCGCCGCCGGCCTGCTGCCCGCCGCGTGGGCGCTGGTGAAGCGCAAGTGAGCGACCACGTCGCCTTAGTCGACAAAGCGGCTCCCGGCCTGGTCGTCGCGGCGCACGTGGTGGGTTCCACCGCGCTCGACGACCGGGCGCCCGGGTCCGACCTCGACCTCGTGGTCGAGCTGGCGCGCACGCCGACCCACGACGACCTGCGCGTGCTGGCCGAGGCCCAGAGCCTCGACCTGGACGTGGTCTACCTGGTCGACGGTCGGCCCGGCCCGTGGGGGCGGGACGGGCGGCTGAACACCACGCCCGCCGAGGTCACGCCCGTGCTGTTGGAGCAGCTCAACAACTACTCCCGGACCTTGCGCGGCCCGAAACCCCGCTTCGCCGTGTCCCGCGACGAGGTCGAGCAGTGGTGCCGGCGGAACCTGGTCGAGTACTGGGCGCCGCTGGTGGAGCTGGGCGCGGCGGCGAGCGGGCCGGGGTTGCGGGAAGGCGTGCTGTGGCTGGCGTTCGGCCCGGCGCGGCTGTGGCACACCATCCGGACCGGCGAGATCGTCGGCAAGACCCGCGCCGGTGAACTGGCGGCCCTGCACTGGCCGGACCTCGCCGACGGGGTGAAGGTGCTGGTCGAGGCCCGGCACGACCCCGGGCGGGAACTGCGCGAAGAGCACCGGCTGGTCGCGGTGGAGCTGGGCGGGCGAGTGCTGGCCGAGTTCTGACGGTGTCGCCGGGTACCGTCTTCGCCGTGCCGTCCACCACCGCGATCCCCGACACCAGAACGCTGCTCGCCGTCGCCGTGGAGGCGGTGGGTGGAGCCGAGCGCGAGGGCCAGCTCGCGATGGCCGAGGCGGTGGAGCGCGCGATCCGCACCGGCGAGCACCTGGCCGTGCAGGCGGGCACCGGCACCGGCAAGTCGCTGGCCTACCTGGTGCCCGCGATCCGGCACGCGGTGGCCGAGGAGTCCACGGTCGTCATCTCCACCGCCACCATCGCCCTCCAACGCCAGCTCGTCGACCGCGACCTGCCTCGTCTGGGCCAGGCGCTGCGCAAGGAACTGGGCCGCGAGCCCCGGTTCGCGATCCTCAAGGGCCGCCGCAACTACCTGTGCATGCACCGCGTCCACACCGGCGCGCCGGACGAGCCGGAGGACGCGGGGCTGTTCGACCCGTTCGCCGTGTCCCGACTGGGTCGCGAGGTGAAGCGGCTGCACGAGTGGTCGTCCGACACCGAGACCGGTGACCGGGACGAGCTGGTGCCCGGTGTCAGCGACCAGGCCTGGAAGCAGGTCTCGGTGACCGCGCGGGAGTGCCTGGGCGCGGCGAAGTGCCCGGTCGGCCAGGACTGCTTCGCCGAGCGGGCGCGGGCCGAGGCGGGCAAGGCCGACGTCGTGGTCACCAACCACGCCATGCTCGCGATCGACGCCCTGGAGGGCTACCAGGTGCTGCCCGACCACGACGTCGTCGTGATCGACGAGGCGCACGACCTGGTGGACCGGGTCACGTCGGTGGCCACCGAGGAGCTGAGCGCGACCCTGGTTGCCACGGCTGCGAGGCGGTGCGGGCGGCTGATCGACCAGTCCGTGGCCGATCGGATGGCGGAGGCGAGCGACGGCCTGGGCATGATCCTGGAGGACGCCCCAGTCGGCCGCCTCGACTCCCTGCCCCAGGCGCTGGCGGGCGCCCTGCGGGCCACCAAGGACGCCGCCCACGCGTGCATCACGTCCCTGGGCCCGGACCGCAAGGAGGACGTCGAGGGCGCGACGGCGCGCAAGCTCGCCCTGTCGCTGCTGGACGAGGTCCACGACTGCGCGGCCCGCATCCTGGAGGCCTTCGACGACGACCACGACGTGGTGTGGGTGTCCGGCGACTCGGGCGTCAACCGCACCCCGTCACTGCGCGTGGCGCCGCTGGGCGTCGGCGGCCTGCTGCGGGAACGCCTCTTCGGCAAGCGCACCACCATCCTCACCTCGGCGACCCTCACCCTGGGCGGCACCTTCGACACCCTGGCCCGCCAGTGGGGCCTCCCCGCGTCCTCCGCGTCCCGCAAGGCCGAGGGCACGGCCACGGACAAGGAGCCGCCGTCGGACCTGGGGCAGCCGCGCTGGCAGGGCCTGGACGTCGGATCGCCGTTCGAGCACGGCAGCAGCGGCATCCTGTACGTGGCCCGCCACCTGCCCCCACCGGGCCGGGACGGCCTGCCACCGTCCTATGTGGACGAACTGGAGGGCTTGGTCAACGCGGCCGGCGGGCGCACGCTGGGCCTGTTCTCGTCCATGCGGGCGGCGAAGGCGGCCACGGAGGCGTTGCGGGGCA
Organism: Saccharothrix sp. CCNWYY140; assembly: GCF_037401995.1. NCBI lineage: Bacteria > Bacillati > Actinomycetota > Actinomycetes > Pseudonocardiales > Pseudonocardiaceae > Saccharothrix > Saccharothrix sp. CCNWYY140. Next base: position 27,143 of record NZ_JBBEGC010000034.1, on the reverse strand, counting down.
AGCTGGAGTACCCCGTGCTGTGCCAGGGCGACGACTCGACGGGCCAGCTGGTCAAGCGCTTCGCCGAGGACCCGCGCACGTGCTTGTTCGGCACGCTGTCGTTGTGGCAGGGCGTGGATGTCCCCGGCCCGGCGCTGCAACTCGTGGTGATGGACCGGATTCCCTTCCCCCGGCCGGACGACCCCCTGGCATCGGCGCGACAGAAGGCCGTGGAATCCCGCGGTGGCAACGGCTTCCTGACGGTGGCGGCCACGCACGCGGCTCTGTTGCTGGCTCAGGGCGCTGGCCGGTTGCTGCGGTCGATGAACGACAAGGGCGTGGTGGCGATCCTCGACCCGCGCCTGGCCACGGCCCGGTACGGCGGCTTCCTGCGGGCGTCGCTGCCCCCGTTCTGGACCACCTACGACCCCGAGGTCGTCCGCGCGGCCCTCAAGCGCCTCGACGCCGCGAACTAACGCTGACCTGCGGATTCAACAAATCTTCGGCGGCTCGACCGTAGCTTCGCCCCCGATCACACGGGGGTGAACGGCATGAGTGTCCGCGTACGCGACCTGACCAGGACCTACCGCAAGGGCAGGCGCAAGAACGAAGAAGTCACCGCGCTCGACGGGTTGTCCCTGGATATCCCGTCGAACGAGGTCCACGGTCTGCTCGGCCCCAACGGCGCGGGCAAGACGACGCTGTGCAAGGTCCTGTCCACCGTCCTGCTGCCCACGGGCGGCAGCGCCGAGGTGTTCGGGCTCGACGTCGTCGCGCAAGCCCACGAGGTTCGGCCGTTGATCGGCATCGTGTTCGGCGGTGAGCGCGGCCTGTACGGGAAGCTCACCGCGCGGCAGACCCTGCGCTACTGGGCCGCGCTGTACAAGCTCCCCGACACCCGGGCGAAGGCCCGCACCGACGAGCTCCTCGACCGCCTGGGGCTCACGGCCAAGGCCGACGACCTGGTCGAGACCTACTCGCGCGGCATGAAGCAGCGGCTGCACCTGGCGCGCGGGTTGATCGGCGACCCGAGGCTGATCCTGCTGGACGAGCCCACCACCGGCATGGACCCCGTCGCCGCGCACGACTTCCGCGCCCTGATCGGCGAACTGCGCGCCGAGGGCCGAACGATCCTGATCACTACGCACGACATGGACGAGGCCGAAGAGGTCTGCGACCGGGTGACCCTGATCGACCACGGGCGGGTGCTGGCGACCGAGTCGCCGCGCGGGTTGGCCGAGATGTCCGGTCTGCACCGGTGGGTGGAGGCGGAGACGGCGCTGGACGTGAGCGGGCTGCCCGGGGTGCTCGGCACGGAACGGCGGGACGGGCTGCTGCGCGTCCGGGTCGTCGACGACGCCGCCGCCCGGGTCGTCCTGGACTTCCTGCTGGACAACGGGGTCCGCTCGGTGCGGGCGGTGCCGCCGCGGTTGGAGGACGTCTACCTCGACCTCGTCGGCCGGCGCGGGATGGAGGTCTGATGCGGCTGTTCCTCACCGGGGTCCGGATGCAGTGGTGGCTGGTCCGGCGGCAGCCCGACGACCTGCTCACCCTGTGCACGATCCCGTTCACGGTCCTGATGCTGATGTCGATCGTGGTCCACTCCGGGCGCGCGGACCTGCTGCCCAACGCGTTCCTGGCGCCCGTCCTGATCGGGCTGTGGGGGTTCGCGACGGGGCTGGCGGCCGAGGTGCTGGTGACCGAGCGCTGGACGCGGTCCCTCGAACTGGGGATGGCCGCGCCGGTGTCCCCGCACCCGGTCTACCTGGGACGGGTGGCGGCGGTGCTGCTGCTGGGCGTGGCGCCGCTGGTCGAGACGTGGGGGCTGGGGTGGTTGGTGTTCGGCGTGACGCCGACCGTGCACCACCCGTGGGTGTTCTGGGCGGCGATGGGTGCGTCGATGTTCGCGATGGCGGGCACCGGGTTGTTGCTGGCGGCGTTCATGCTGACCAACGACACCGGGCACTACCAGAACTTCCTCAGCTTCCCGATCTACGTGCTGTCGGGCGTGATGGTGCCCGTCCAGTACCTGCCGGAACCCCTGCAACCGCTGTCGCACGCGGTGTTCCTGTCCTGGTCGGCGGACCTGATGCGGGACGCCCTCGCGCCCGCCCCCGTGGCGGCGGTCTGGTGGCGGTTGCTGGCGATCGTGGCGTTGGGGGCGGCAGCGTTGGTCGCGGGGCGGTTGTCGTTGGAGTTGACGTTGCGCCGGGTGCGGCGGGCGGGGTCGGTGGCGTATGCGTGACCAGTTGAGGGTCCTGCGGCACAGCTTGGCCGTGCAGTGGCGGATGTGGCGGGGCTTCCACACCTGGCGGACGTGGACGTTCGGGTGGCTGTCCCGGCTTCTGATACAAGCGTGCTTCTACGCGCTGGTCGGGCGGATGCTCGGGTCGCAGGAGCAGGTCGACTACCTGCTGATCGGCAACCTGGTCGCGATCATGGCGATCGACGCGACCGTGGTGATCCTGCTGACCGTGGGCGAGCGGCAGGCCGGGACGCTGGCGCTGATGGTCGCCGCGCCCGCCACCCACCTCACCGCGTACCTGGGCAAGGGGTTGGTGAACCTGGGTTCGGGCGTGGCGGCGTCCACGATCGCGTTCCTGGCCCTGCCGCCGCTGTTCGGGGTGGCGCTGCCGTGGCCGTGGGCGGGGTTCGTGCCGCTGATGATCTTGGTGGTGGGGTTGTCGTGCTACTGCTACGGGACGTGCGTGGCGGCGTTCGTGCTCGGGTTCCCGTCGGCGCGGTGGGTGGCGTTGAACCTCAGCTACCTGGTGATCATGACGTTCAGCGGGGTCAACGTGCCGACGTCGTTCTGGCCGGATTGGGTGCACGCCCTGACTTCTGTGCTGCCGATGACGCACGGCCTGGCGGCGATCCGGTCCTTCGTGGCCGGCGGACCGCTGCCCGGGGTGCTGGCGGACCTGGCGCTGGAGTTGGGTGTCGGCGCGCTGTGGATCACGGTCGCGGCCCTGGGGTTCGAGCGGATGGTGCGGCGCGGGCGGCGGGACGGCACGATCGAGTTCGCCGGGTAACCCGATGGTCGCATTCGGACGGTCGCAGACCCGCCCGTGCCACTAGGTTCCAGGACTGTCCATTGAAGACACTCCCTGAAGGGGACCACCCACCGTGAAGGCCCGTTTGGCGGCGGCCGTCGCCGCCCTGCTCCTGTTCCCCGGCGTCGCGACCGCGGCCGAGTCGACTCCCTCGATGGAGGTCAGCGCCGCCACGCTGACGTTCTGCCTGACCCCCACCGCGGAGGGCAAGCTGGCCGAGGAAGGCATCGTGCTCGACGCGTTGGAGCCCGCGGTCGACGCCGATGCCGACGGGCGCCGGTGCGTGCGGATGCCGGTCACCGGGCGGATGACCCCGGACCTGGACAAGGTCGACCTGCTCGCCGAGGGCGGTCTGCGGTTCCGGTCGGCGGACCGCGAGTTGCGCTTCCACACCATCCGCGCGCAGACCGAGACCGGCCGGATCGTCGTCCGCGCCCTCCCCAACGACGAGGACGACGAGGTCGAGTTGTTCGCCGTGGACGTGGCCCGGGTCTCCACCACGCCGACGGTCGAGCCGGTGGGTCTCGAGCTCGCCACCCCGTTGGCCACCACCGCGGACGTCGCCGCCGAGTTCGCGCAGGCCTTCGACCGCGTCCTGTTCGCCGAGGGTGACGAGCTGGTCGACGCCACCGGCGAGGTCGAGCTGATCAGCGCGTCCCACGTGGTCGAGGGCACCCTCGACTGATCACGCCCGGTGGACGGCCACGGTCGCCGTGCCGGGGTCCACCTCGGTGTACCCGGCGTCCCGTACGACGACCGTGTCCGGCCGGGCCACCAGCGCGTCCCAGTCGGCCGGGGACGGCGTCCGGACCGCGCACCGGTAGTCCACCGCCGCCCAGGCCTCCAGCTCCTCCTCGGTCAGCGTGGGCGCGAGCAGCATGGACGCGTGCCCGACCTGGGCCGCCGCCTTGCCCGCGGTCATCTCCACGCGCGGGTTGAGCCACAGCTCGTACGCACCCGCGGGCACGTCGCCGGGTTCGTCGACGGGCAGCTCGCTGCCCGAGATCTGCAACCGGGACAGCTCCTTGGGCAGCTCCGACACCAGGCCCGGCACGAACGCCCGCACCTGCGCCCCGCCCACGGTGATCGTCACCCCGGGCAGCGCCTGCACGGCCTCCCAGTGCGCACCCCGCGCCCGCCGCGACACCTTCCGGATCCGGCCCCGCACCCACGCCACGACCTCGTCGTGCCACTCCCCACCCGGCTCGGCGCGCGGGTCCAGGCACACGGCGATCGCGGCGGCAGCGGCGGCCTCCAGCACGTCCGTCCGGCACGGCGGGGACGTCCGCTCGATGCGCAGCACCATCGGCATGGCCCGCACCAGGGCGGGGTCTTCCTCGTCGGTCGTGTAGTGCCGGTCCACCAGCATCTTCAGGATCTCGTTCACAGGCGCACGGCCTCCAGCCCGTCGGCGGCGTCCGCGGCCTCGACCTCGGCCCGCGTCACGCCCAGCACGAACAGCACCGCGTCCAGGAACGGGTGGGACAGCGCGGTGTCGGCGACCTCGCGCAGCGCGGGCTTGGCGTTGAACGCGATGCCCAGGCCGGCCGCGCCCAGCATGTCGATGTCGTTGGCCCCGTCACCCACCGCGACGGTCTGCGCCAGCGGCACGCCCTCCTGCTCGGCGAACCGCCGCAGCGCCACGGCCTTGCCCGGCCGGTCCACGATGTCGCCCACCACGCGCCCGGTGAGCTTGCCGTCCACGACCTCCAGCTCGTTGGCCGCGCAGAAGTCCAGGCCCAGGTCGTCCACCAGGGACTTGATCACCCGCGTGAACCCGCCGGACACCACACCCGCCCGGAACCCGAGCCGCTTCAACGTCCGGACCGTCGTGCGCGCACCCGGCGTCAGCTCCAACGAGCCCGCGACCTCGTCCAACACGGACTCGGGCAGGCCCTCCAGCAACGCCACCCGGCGGCGCAGAGACTCGGCGAAGTCCAGCTCCCCGCGCATCGCGGCCTCGGTGATCTCGCGGACCTGCGGCTCGACGCCCACGTGCGCGGCCAGCATCTCGATGACCTCGCCCTGGATGAGCGTGGAGTCCACGTCGAACACCACCAGCCGCTTGGCCCGCCGCTGCAACCCGGCCCGCTCGACCGCGATGTCCAGGTCCACCCGCACGGACACCTCGGCCAGCGCCTCGCGCAGCGCCGCGTCGGCGACCACGGTGTCGTCGGCGACGGAAACCCGCAGCTCAAGACCGGTGACCGGGTAGTCGGCCACACCCCGGATCGCGTCGATGTTCACGCCCAGCGACGCCAGCCGCCGCGCCACCTCGGTGAACGCCCGCGCGGTCACCGGGCGCCCGAGCAGGATCACGACGTGGCTGGACTCCAGCCGCGCGGTGCGCTTCGAGTCGGCCCCGATCTCCACCTCGACGTGCATGGACACCGTCGCCATCGCCTGCTCGACGGCCTCCTGGAGCCCTTCCGGGTCGTGCGCGGCGGACACCAGCACACCCAGCACCAGCCGACCCCGGATCACGACCTGCTCGACGTCCAGGACGTCCACGCCGTGCCTGGTCAGCACCGCGAACAGCACGGAGGACACGCCCGGCTTGTCCGGACCGGTGACCGTGATCAGGACGGGCGTCGCGCCGGGATTGCTCACTGGTGGCTCCTCTGCCAGACAGCGAGAGCCCCGACCACCGCGAACGGCGATCGGGGCTCGTCGTTGAACCTGACCTGAAGGTTACCGGTGGTCGGGGTGCTCTGACTCCGACGCTGTGCCCGACTGCACAGCCTTGCCCGCCAGCTCCGACGGCGCCTTGCCCGCGCTCTCGTGCGGGATGGCCTTGCCGGTGAAGGTGACGTGCGCCTCTTCGTGCAGCCGCTCGATCATGTGCGGGTAGTGCAGCTCGAAGGCGGGGCGGATGGAGCGGATGCGCGGCAGCTCCTTGAAGTTGTGCCGCGGCGGCGGGCAGGAGGTCGCCCACTCCAGGGAGTTGCCGAAGCCCCACGGGTCGTCCACGGTCACGGTCTCGCCGTAGCGGTAGGACTTGAACACGTTCCAGATGAACGGCAGCGTCGACGCGCCCAGGATGTAGGCGCCGATCGTGGAGATCGTGTTCAGCGTGGTGAAGCCGTCGGACGGCAGGTAGTCGGCGTACCGGCGCGGCATGCCCTCGTTGCCCAGCCAGTGCTGCACGAGGAAGGTCGCGTGGAAGCCCAGGAACGTGGTCCAGAAGTGCAGCTTGCCCAGCGGCTCGTCCAGCATCCGGCCGGTGATCTTCGGGAACCAGAAGTAGATGCCGGCGAAGGTCGCGAACACGATCGTGCCGTAGAGCACGTAGTGGAAGTGGGCGACCACGAAGTACGTGTCCGACACGTGGAAGTCGATGGCCGGGGCCGCGAGGAGCACACCGGACAGACCGCCGAAGAGGAAGGTCACGATGAAGCCGATGCTGAACAGCATGGGCGTCTCGAAGGTGAGCTGCCCCTTCCACATCGTGCCGATCCAGTTGAAGAACTTGATGCCGGTCGGCACGGCGATCAGGAAGGTCATGAAGGCGAAGAACGGCAGCAGCACGGCGCCGGTGGCGTACATGTGGTGCGCCCACACGGCGACGGAGAGGGCCGCGATGCCCAGGGTGGCGTAGACCAGGCCGTTGTAGCCGAAGATCGGCTTGCGGCTGAACACCGGGAAGATCTCCGACACGATGCCGAAGAACGGCAGCGCGACGATGTAGACCTCGGGGTGGCCGAAGAACCAGAACAGGTGCTGCCACAGGATCACGCCGCCGTTGGCGGGGTCGAACACGTGGGCGCCCAGGTGCCGGTCGGCCAGCAGGCCCAGCAGCGCGGCGGTCAGGATCGGGAACGCCAGCAGCACCAGGACCGAGGTGACCAGGATGTTCCAGGTGAAGATCGGCATCCGGAACATGGTCATGCCGGGCGCGCGCAGGCAGACCACGGTGGTGATCATGTTGACCGCGCCGAGGATGGTGCCCAGACCACCGATGACCAGGCCGGAGATCCACAGGTCGGCGCCCGCGCCGGGCGAGTGGATGGCGTTGCTCAGCGGCGTGTAGGCGAACCAGCCGAAGTCGGCCGCGCCGCCGGGCGTGATGAAGCCCGCCATCACGATCAGGCCGCCGAACAGGTACAGCCAGTAGGAGAAGGCGTTCAGCCGCGGGAACGCCACGTCCGGGGAGCCGATCTGGAGCGGCAGGACGAAGTTGGCGAAGCCGAACACGATCGGGGTCGCGTAGAGCAGCAGCATCACCGTGCCGTGCATGGTGAACAGCTGGTTGAACTGCTCCTGGCTGAGGAACTGCATCCCCGGCCGGGCCAGCTCGGTGCGCATCAGCATGGCCATCGCGCCGCCCACCATGAAGAAGGCGAACGAGGTGACCAGGTACATGATCCCGATCTGCTTGTGGTCCGTGGTGCGGAACATCCGCAGCAGGAACGAACCCTTGACCGCCTCGCGAGTCCCGAAGGGCCGCGTTGCGATCGGCTGCGGGGCTACGGCCGTCACGGTGCCTCCTGCACTTCTTCTGGTTCTGGCGTAGGCCTGGGGGCAGGCCTTGTCGGATCGTAGACGGACCGGTTTCGAGCGGCGCGCCTGGGCCGTCCCTGGATCAAGGGAGGTAGCGCAGCTCACAGGAGGTCCGGTCGCACCAGTGGCCCGTCCCCGGAGTGCGGGACGGGCCACCGTGCTTGGCTGACTAGCGCTTGATCAGGCCGCGCAGCTTCGGCGAGGCGACGAACGCGGCACCGGCGGCGACCAGCGCGAGGCCGACGATCAGCAGCCACATGGAGCCGAAGCCGGTGCTGGCGAGCTGGTCGTTCGAGCCCGCGGCGGCGGCGGCCTGGGTCGTCGTGGTCACCGACGGGTCACCGGAGCCGGGCGACGTGGTCGTCGCGGCCGTGGTGGTGGTCGTCTCGTCGACGGTGGTCGTGGTCGTGGTCGTCGTCGTGGTGGTCTCGTCCTCTTCCACGCAGATGAACCAGTGGCTGATGCCCGCGGGCTCGCCGCTCGGGTTCTTCGGCGCGTGCAGGTCCTGCCACGGCAGGGCGCCCAGCGGCTTGATGTCGGCCGGCGGGTCCACGTAGTACACGTTGCCGCCGCCGCCCTGGCCGCCCTTCACGAACACACCGGTGATGGTGTAGCCGGTGGGCTGGGCGGTGATGTCGATGTAGGTCGCGTCCGCGGTGAAGATGGCGGCCGGCGGCTCCATCTCGTCACCGGGCAGGCCCAGCGCCTCGCAGCCGTTGCCCGGCTGGCCGATGTCCACGTTGCCGTCGTGGTAGGTGGCGCGGTCGTCGCCCGGGACGGGGGTGCCCGGCGCGGCGGTGGCGGCGGTGGCGTACAGGCCGCTCGTGACGGTGGTCACGGCGAGGAGGGCGGCTGCTCCGAGCAGGCGGCGGACCGTCTGGCGCATGGTTGTACTCCGGCAGGGTGTCGAGGGCTGACGGTGGGCATCAAACTCCACCGCTCGCCCTCCTATCGGGTTAGGACGTTCGGGGGATACGGGTTGCCGTCAATTCGTTACCCGCCCGTGCCCGAGGTTGCGACGAACGGCCCATTCGGACATCCCTTGTGGTGCGAAAATCCTTCACTTCCGCTGGTAGCGGGTCCTTTTACCGAACCCGAACGCGGCGGACGATCCGAACACGACCGACGCGTGCCACGATTCGCGCCGTGCAACCCGAGGGCCGTGGGCTGGTGCTGGTCGTTGAGGACGAGCGGGCGATCGCCGAGCTGGTGACGCTCTACCTCCGGCGTGACGGGTTCGGGGTGCACGTCGAGACCGACGGCCAGGCGGCGCTCGCGGCCGTGCGGCGGCTCAAGCCGGTCGCCGTGCTGCTGGACGTGGGACTGCCGGGCATGGACGGCGTCGAGGTGTGCCGGGCGTTGCGCGCCGCCGGGGACTGGACGCCGGTGCTGTTCGTGACCGCCCGTGACGACGAGGTGGACCGCGTGCTGGGCCTGGAGCTGGGCGCGGACGACTACGTGACCAAGCCGTTCAGCCCGCGCGAACTGGTGGCGCGGGTCCGGACGGTGCTGCGGCGCGGCACCCCCCAGACCACCTCCGTGCACGTCCTGGGCCGCGTCAAGCTGGACACCGACCGGCGGCGGGTGTGGGTGGACGACGCGGAGGTCGCGCTGACCTCCACCGAGTTCGACCTGCTCGCCCACCTCATGCGCCACCCGGGGCGGGTGTTCGCGCGGGAACAGCTGCTCAGCGCGGTGTGGGGGTACGCGGCGGTGGCCGGGACGCGGACCGTGGACGTGCACGTCGCCCAGCTGCGCGCCAAGCTCGGCGACCCGAACCCGATCCGCACCGTGCGCGGCGTCGGCTACTCGGCGGAGGCACCGTGACCAGCAACCCTGTGACCAGCGGCCCTGTGACCAGCGACCGCGTGACCGGCGAGCCCGTGACCGGCGGCCCTGTGGCGAGCCGGCGCAGGACCAGTCTCGCGTTCCGCATCACCGCGTTGTGCCTGGCGGTGGCCGGGGTGGCGGTCATCGTCGCCGGGCTGGTGTCCGCGCGGCTGGTGCTCAGCGCGTCCCGGGACGTGGCCCGCACGTCCCTGTCCGACCAGGCCGACGTGGTCACCGAGCAGCTCGGCGAGATGGGCCGCAACGCCCGCCTCCGGGTGGTCGAGGTGCTGCGCGGGCAGGACATCCAGGTGGTCGCGATCGGACCCGGCGGCAGGCTCGTCGGCGACCCGCAGGCGGTGCGGGCGGTGCGGCAGGCCGGCGGCAAGTCGGGCATGGTCGGGAACCTGCTGGTCGAGGTGCGGGACAACGTCGCCCTGGTCCAGCCCGCCGACAACGCCGGGCCGGGCCGCAAGCTGGTGGGCAACATCCTGATCGCGCTGGGTGTGGGCCTGCTGGTGGCGGCGGTGGCCGGGTGGTTGCTGGGCAGGCTGGTCGCCCGGCCGCTGCGCGAGACCGCGAACGTCGCCCAGACCATGAGCACCGGCCGGCGCGACCTGCGCGCCCCCGAGCACGGTCCCGCGGAGGTCGCCGAGGTGGGCGGCGCGGTCAACGCCCTGGCCGACGCGCTGGCCCGCAGCGAGGCCCGGCAGCGGGAGTTCCTGCTGTCGGTCTCCCACGAGCTGCGCACGCCCCTGACCGCCGTCACGGGTTTCGCCGAGTCCCTGGCCGACGGCGTGGTCTCCGGCGACGACGTGCCCCGCGTCGGCCGCACCATCGGCGAGGAGGCCCACCGCCTGGACCGCCTGGTCGCGGACCTGCTGGACCTGGCCCGCCTGGGCGCCGACGACTTCCGCGTGGACCTGGTCGACGTGGACCTGCGGGACCTGGTGTCCTCCGCCGCCGAGGTCTGGCACGCCCGCTGCGCCGCGAAGGGCGTGGACTTCCGCCTGGACCTGCCCGCCACCCCGGTCCCGGCGCACACCGACCCCCGCCGCCTGCGCCAGGTGCTGGACGGGCTGCTGGAGAACGCCCTGCGCCTCACCCCGCCCGGCCGGCCGATCGTGCTGGCCCTGGACGACGTCCTCCAGGTGCGCGACGGCGGCCCGGGACTGTCCGAAGAGGACTACCGGGTGGCCTTCGAGCGGGGCGCCCTGCACGCCAAGTACGAGCGCTCCCGCCCGGTGGGCACCGGCGTCGGCCTGGCCCTGGTGCACGGCCTGGTGACCAAGCTCGGCGGCACCATCACCGCCGGCCCCGCGCCGGAGGGCGGCGCGGCCTTCACCGTACAGTTGCCCCATGCTGGAAGCGTTGTGGGACAAGGCGGTCCAGGTCCTGGGCGGGCGTCCGGGCACGGCGGGTGACCTGGCCGCCAAGTACGCCGAACCGCACCGCGCCTACCACAACGCGGACCACGTCCTCGCCGTGGCGAAGGACGTGGTCGAGCTGGCCGCCCACCGCACCGAGGAAGACCGGGCGGTCCTGACCCTGGCCGCGCTGGCCCACGACGTCGTCTACGACGGCCGCCCCGGCGAGGACGAACGCAACAGCGCGAACTGGGTCCGGGAACGCCTGGGAGAGGCCGGGGTCGACCCCGGACCGGTCGTGGCGCTGGTCCTGGCCACCATCGACCACACCGCGCCGGACGAGCTCACCGCGCTGCTCATGGACGCCGACCTGGCGATCCTGGGCGCGGACCCGGCGGCGTACGAGCGCTACCGCCGGGCCGTCCGCGCGGAGTACTCCCACGTCCCCGACGACGCCTGGCGAACGGGCCGCGGCCAGGTCCTGGAGTCCCTGCACGCCCGCGACCCGCTCTACCTCACGCCGCAGGCCCGAGCCCGGTGGGAGGCCCGCGCCAAGGCCAACCTGGCGGCGGAACTGGCCGGTCTCAGCGAGCCGCGGTGATCTCGTCGAAGGTCGGGAACGACTTCGCGATCTCGCTGCCGGTGAAGTTGCCCACCCAGCCGTCGTCGTCGTGGAAGAACCGGATCGACACGTAGTCCGGGCGGGTGCCCATGTCGAACCAGTGCGTGGTGTTCTTGGGGACGCTCAGCAGGTCCCCCGCCTCGCACAGGATCGCGTAGACGCGTTCCTTGATGTGCAGGTAGAAGATCCCCGAACCACGCGCGAAGAACCGGTCCTCGTCGTCGTCGTGCGTGTGCTCGGCCAGGAACTTCAGCCGGGCCTGCGCCGCCGACGCCAGCCACTCCGGGTCGTCCGAGGGGGTCATCTCCATCGCGTCGACCAGGATGTAGCCCTCGGACTCGGTGACCCGCGCGACCCGGTCGCGGTAGGCCTCCAGGGCGTTCTCCTTGGTCACGCCCGGGATCACCGGCCACTGCTCATAACGCACGCCGAGCTGCTTGAGCTCGTCGGCGATCTCGACCGGGTCGGAGGTGCGCACCAGCACGGTCCCGGGGTCGGTGTCCGGCCAGACGGTCAGCAAGGTCATCGCGATTCCCTCCTCGTCTCCACCTTGAAGCGCAGCAGCCACTCCAGGCACTCCAGCCGGTGGCGCGCCTGGTGCAGGTCGTCGCCCCACACGTACACGCCGTGCCGGGCCACGATCAGGGCCGGCACGTCCTTGCGGAAACCGGCCTCGAAGGCGTCGCCCAGGACGCGCATGTCCTGGCTGTTCGGCACGACCGGGATGGTGACCACGTCGTCGTGCGCCTGCCGGCCGAAGCCCTTGAGCATCTCCAGGTCGCGCAGTTCGACGCCCTCGGGCCAGAACTCGGCGGCGACCACGGGGGCCAGCGCGTGCACGTGGATGACCGCGCCGGCGCCGGCCACGGCCGCGATCCGGCCGTGCAGACCGGCCTCGGCGGACGGGACGCGGACCGGGTCCTCGGTCTCCCCGTGCTCGTCGATGATCACGACGTCCTCGGGGGTCAGCTCACCCTTGTCCTTGCCGCTGATGGTGACCGCGAGCCGCAGCGGGTCGCGGTCCACGACCACGGACAGGTTCCCGGACGTGCCGCGCATCCAGCCCATCGCGGTGAACCGGGCGCACTCGGCGGCCAGCGCCTCGCCGGGGGTCACAGCGCGCTCACCGTCTTGTGCGGGCCGAAGTCCGCGTCGCCGTAGGGCTCGCCGGGGCGGGCCACGCCGACAGTCTGCCAGCCGGCCTCGGCGGCGGCGTGCAGCTCGGCCGGCACGTCCGAGTAGAACGTGATGTCCTGGGATCCCAACGCTTCCGCGATCCTGTGGTAGGACGCGGCTTCGCGCTTGGGACCGGCGTTGACGGTGTCGAAGTGGTGCTCGAACAGGCCGCGCAGGTCGCCCTCGGTGGTGTGGCCGAAGAACGCGACCTGGCCGGCGACCGACCCCGACGAGAAGATCGCGAGCTTCACGCCGTCCTCGTGCCACTTGCGCAACGCCGGGACGACGTCCGGGAAGAACTCCGCGACCAGGTCGCCGTTGGCGTAGCCCTGCTGCCAGATCAAGCCTTGCAACGTCTTGAGCGGCGTGACCTTCTGGTCGGCGTCCATCCACCCGTGCAGCACCCGCACCAGCTCGTCCGTGCCACCGTCCACACCGGACAGTTCGCGGATCTGGGCGACGGCCTGCACCACGGCCGGGTCGTCGGCGTGGTCGTCGATCCACGGACCCAGGCGCGGCCGGGCGTAGTCGTAGAGGGTGACCAGCACCTGGTCCGTGGCGGACAGGGTGCCTTCGATGTCGAGCACGACCCACTCAGTCATGAACGTCCTTGCTGTCGTAGTACTCCGCGAGCCGGTCGGGAGCGTACGCGCCGCGGTCGGTGACCACGGTCGTGACGAACCTCGGCGGGGTCACGTCGAACGCCGGGTACCAGCCCCGGACCCGGTGGGTGGCGGTGCGGCGGCCCAGCGTGTGCAGGACCTCGTCACCGGGCCGGTACTCGATCGGCACGTCGGCGGCGGTGGGCGCGAGCCGGTCCGGCGCCTGCACCAGGGCCAGGAACGGCACCTCGAAGGTGTGCGCGGCGACGGCCAGGCCGAGCGTGCCGACCTTGTTGACCACGTGACCGTCCATCGTGACCCGGTCCGCGGCGGTGACCAGCACGTCCACCTGGTTCTCGGCGAACGCCGCCGCGCCCATGCCGTCGGTGATGAGCGTGGTCTCCACGCCCATCTCGGCGAGCGTCTCGGCGGTCAGGCGGGCGCCTTGCAGGTAGGGGCGGGTCTCCGTGCAGAAGAACCGCAAACGTTTGCCGGCGGCGTGGGCGGCCTTCACGGTCTCGGTCAGGTACAGGTCGGCCCAGCAGTGGGTGAGCACCGTGCCGTCGTCGGGCAGGAGGGCGGCGGTGTGCTCGCCCAGCGCCCGGCTGCGGCTGCGGTAGCGCTCGTCGCCCTGCCGTGCGCCTTCCAGCGCCCCGGTTTCGAGGTCGTCGGCCTCGTCCACCGCGGCCAGCACGGCCGCGACGGCCTTGCGCAGGGCGTTGTTCGTGCGGCGGGTCTCGACCAGGAGCGTTCCGGCTCGTTCGAGCTGCGCGCGGCCTTCCTCGCGCGGCAGGCCGCGGGCTTCCCTGGCGGCGAGGACCATGCCGTACAGGGTCGCGAAGTAGGGGCCGGAGGACTGGGTGACCATGTCCTCGATGGCCTTGGCGACCTCGGCGACCGTCGTGCAGCGCACCCAGGTCCGCTCGAACGGGAAGTTGCGGCGGTCGAGGATCAGCACGCCGTCGTCGTCGAGGCGGACGCTGTTCGCGAGGACCGGTTCCGGGGTGGACGACATCAGCTGTACCCGGTGAACGGCGCGCGCTCGCCGGTCAGGTGGTACGCGCCGAGTTCGCGAGCCTTGTAGGACACGGGGTCGTGCAGGGTGAGGGTGCGGGCGTTGCGCCAGAACCGGTCGAACGCGTACCCGGCGGCCGTGGCCCGCGCGCCGCACAGCTCGAAGACCTTGCTGGTGGTGTGGTTGGCGACCTTGGTCGAGACGACCTTGGCCGAGGTGATGCGGGCGGCGGTGGTCGCGCGCTGCTCGGCGGTGAGGTCGCCGTCCGCGTCACTGGCCTCGCGCAGGGCCTCGGAGGCGGCGTCGGCGAGCAGGCCCGCGGCCTCGACGTCGGCGACCAGCTCGCCGTAGGTGGCCAGGATGTAGGGGTCCGCGGTGGCGGTGTCCACGCCCGAGAGGAACCACGGGCGGGTGGTGGTGCGCGTGTACTGGGCGGCCTCGGCCAGCGCGCCTTCCGCGAGGGCCACGTAGAGCTGGGCGAGGACGAGCTGGAAACCGATCGCGGCCAGCGACTGGCGGGGGCTGTGCTCGTCGTGCGCGCCCAGCACCCGGTCCTCGGGGACGTGGACGCGGTCGAACGTCACGCCGCCGCTGGCGGTGAGGCGCTGGCCGATGTTGTCCCAGTCACCGTGGTAGGTGATGCCGTCGGACTTCGCGTCGAGGGTGAAGGTGACCTTGCCGCCGGTGTCCGTGCGGGTGGCGCTGACCACCAGCCGGTCCGCCACCGACGCGCCGGTCGCGAACGTCTTGCGCCCGCTGACCTGGAAGCCGCCGTCGACGGGTTCGAGCTGGAGCGCGGCGTCGAGCGGGTTGCTGACCCCCGCCCAGAACAGGTCGTCGGCCTCGTCGACCACCGGGTTGTCGAACAACCCCCGCCGCCAGACCTGGAGGTAGTGGTACCCGAGCAGGTGCCCGACGTTGCCGTCGGCGGCCCCGACGACCCGGGTGACGGCCTGCTGCGTGCCCCAGTCCCGCACCGACAACAACCCGGACCGCCGCAACACGTCCACCTCGGCCACCGGCTCGACCCCCGCGCGATCCCGCTGCGCGGCGTCCAACCGCAACCCGGTGGCCACCTCGTCGGCGACGGTCAGCCACTTCCGCCGACCATCGTTGCTACTCATCCCGCTGCCTCCACGCTCGCACCTTCAGCCAACCGAGCCTAATCGCCGCCGGCCGACCGTCACTGAGCGTTCCGCCACATGGGAGCGGTGCGCAACCGGATCAGGCGTGGTTACCGGGCACGTACTCGGCGCACTCCGTGAGCCCGAGGACCCCCAGCACGTGCTCCGCGCCCGAGATGCGCCACCCGTGCCGCCGCCCCAGCCGCTGCACGTGGTCGCGCCACCGCTCGCGGTCGGCGCGCAGCGCCTTCAAGTACTCCACGCACAAGTCGGGCGTGATGGCCTCGCACTGCTTGCGCGCGGCCATCAGGGAGAGCTCCATCCGGTGCGCCGTCTTCTCCGGCATCGGTTGGCCGTCGTCGCCCCGCACGCCACCCCGCACCCGGTCCAGGATCTCGTCGATCAGGTCCAGCCGCGCCCGCAGGAAGCCCTGCCAGTAGCCGAGGTCCGTCGACTCCTCGTAGCGGCCCTCGTCCAGCAGGGCGAACACGCCCTCGGCCAGGGTGTCGCCGAACTCCTCCACCCGGGCCCGCGTGTCGTTCGCGAACGGGTCGTAGGGCTTCTGCGCCACCGAGCCGACCAGCGCCGACCCGCGCAGGCCCACCTCGTCGAGCAGGAAGAACCAGTCCTCGTTGTAGATGGTCGGGAAGAACGACTCCGTCGACTCGTGCCCCACCACCAGCGCGCCGCCGCCGATGAACGTGCCCTGCTTGCCGCCGGTCTCCCGCTTCGCGTGGCAGACCACCGAGTTGTCCGGGAACCCGCCGACCCGCAGGCCCACCGCCGACACCGACCCGGTCACCGCGCCCGCGGCCAACTCCAGGTCCTCCGGGTCGGGCACGGTGATGTCGTCGTCCAGGAACGCGATCCGCTCCCACGCCATCAGGCGGGCGATGACCAGGCCGAGGTTGCGCTTGAGGCTGGTGTCGGTGTGCCGGACGAAGTCGGTGGTCGCGATCAGCTTGGTGGTGTCGAAGGGGGGCAGCACGCGCGCGGGCAGCGCGGTGACGTCCACGACGACCAGGTCCAGCCCGGCCGCCAGTTCCTTGGTCTTCCCGGGATCGGCCGCGCCGCTGCACAGCACCACGAGCGTGGCGTCCAACCGGCGGGCCAGCGACACGGCCTGGGTCAGGTACGCGGGCTCGCGGTTGGTCGGCACGATGATCGCGTCCACCCGCGCGCGGGCGGCGGGCTCGACGGCCATGAGCAGGCGGTCGTGCGAATCGTGCTGCTCGACCTGGAGCTCGGCCTGGTGGTGCTCTTCGGCCACCGATGCGGTGGTGTTCAACGCCGGCCCTCCGGCCATTCGTAGAGTCGGGACTCGGGCAGGTTCCAGTCCGGTGTGACCACCCGCCCGTTCACCACGGTGACGCGCGTCAGCACGCTGTACGCGTCCAGCCCGGCGAAGGTCTTGCGCAGGTATTCCGCGTTGCGATCGCGGAACCTCTCGTCGGTGAGGGCACGCACCGCGCCGAGGGTTCCCCGGCCGTACATGCCGTTGCAGATCGTCACCGTCCGCTTGTGGTTGAACGGGTTCGGTCCGCGGTAGAAGTGCGCGATGTCCTCTTGCAGCACTTCACGTTCACCGAAGGTGCCCAGCTTGGGCGCGAACACGCGCTCCTCGCCCCCGTGGACGACGACGAACCCGCCCGACTCGGACTCGTCGTGC
Source organism: Saccharothrix sp. CCNWYY140 (assembly GCF_037401995.1). Taxonomy (NCBI): domain Bacteria; kingdom Bacillati; phylum Actinomycetota; class Actinomycetes; order Pseudonocardiales; family Pseudonocardiaceae; genus Saccharothrix; species Saccharothrix sp. CCNWYY140. The sequence continues at coordinate 10,209 of NZ_JBBEGC010000034.1, read as the reverse complement.
CTGGTGACCTGGCTGACCGGCAGGTCCACCCGGTCCAGCAGCTCGCGCGTGACGACGTTCCAGTCGACGCCGCCGAGCAGCACCAGGTGCGAGGTGTAGTCGTCCGGCGCGAGCCCGGACGCCGTGCGGAAGTGGACCCGGCTGCGCGGGTTGAGCGCCCGGATGTGGCCGTGCAGCTCGATCAGCGCGTCCAGGTCGGCGTAGGTGTAGAGCTCGACGTAGTCCGGTTTCGAGGGGTCCGCGTACGGCATCTGGTCGCGCATCGCCTTGGGCAGCTGGGCGACGACGATGGTGATGTTGTTGCGGTCCGGGAAGTACCAGAAGTCGTCCCGGCCGGGGCGGTCCACGTCGGACACCAGCCCGATGTCCTGCTTCACGGCGGCGGCGCGCAACGCGGTCAGCTCGGCCAGCAACTCCTCCCGCCGCTGGAGCTCGTCGGGGGTCAGTTCCTCCAGCGGGAGCAGGCGGTAGGGGTAGCGGGCGACGGACCGGCGGGTCGCGAAGAAGGTGGCGTACGCGGCGAGCCTGGTCAGCGGCGGGGCCTTGGGGTGCGTCCGGCTTTCCCACGACGACAGCAGGGGCACGCTGGCCCGCTTCTCGGTACTGAACGCATCCGCAAGATCACTCTGCGTGATTACCCGGTCGGGCCACTGCTCTTCACGCAACGCCCGGAGGCGGTGCGCCAGCGCAAAGGTGTCACCAGAACCGACCACGTCGCTCGCGCCCTTCAGTTAACTTCAGCATACAAGCTGAAGAGCGCAACATACACGATGACCCGCCGCCACACGAAGCCGACAGCACGCAGTATTGCGGTTCCGGTTGCGCCGCAGTTCGGGGAACGCCCAGGTCGTGAGGCCGCCACAGAATGACCGGCCGCGGAGTGACCGGCCGCGGAAGTGGGCGGGCGCGTAGGTGAGCCGGCGGCCCGACGTGCGGCGGCCCGGCAACCGGCGGCCTGGCAACCCGCGACCACGAGAACCGGCGGCTAGATGTGCGGTGACCGAGAGGACCGGTGGCCGGGCGAAGCTGGCGCGGAGGCGGCGGGTCGAAGTCCTCCAGCGTGCCCCCATTGCGCCTCTTGTCAGGCACAACAGCCAGCTCTACTCTGAACTTGCTGGAGTTCAGCAAAACTTCAGTGAGCGAAGTGAAGTTCAGCCCAGGAAGCCATCCGGGGGTAGCCATGAACACGCTCACCGCTTTAGCCCAGTCGGTCGCTCATACGGCAGCTCAGTCGACCGAGACCACCGAGTGGACGCCGCTGGTCCTCATCCTCCTCATGGGCGCGATGACGCTGGTCCTGGGCCTGGCCCGGCTGTTGCGCCGCCTGCTCGGGATGGTCACCCGGGTCCTGCTGTCGGCGGGTGCGGCCATGACCGGGATGGTCACGATGCTCGCCATGTGCACGGCACTGACCACTCTCGTCCTGGTGTACGCACGCTGAACCGACGGGTGCGACGCCGCCCCTTCGACTACGGTGTGCGGGCCGTGGCCCGCATCGAAGGGGGAGTCGCACGATGGACGTGTCCCGCAGATCGTTCTCCGGGGGGACCGCCGTCGCGGTGGGTGTCGCCGCGATCCCGGGGACGACCGCGCTCGGCGAGCACCTGGCGCCGAGTCCACACCGGACGTCCACACCGCACCTGCTGGAAGCCGAGCAGCTCGTCTCCTACCTCTCCCTGCCGACGTGCCCGCTGACCAACAACCGGTACAAGACCCCCGACCAGCCCAACATCGTGACCTGGGGCTCGCCGGGCGACGCGACGACCTGGGTCAACCAGAGCCAGTGCGCCTCCTTCCAGACCGCCGTGCTCAAGCGCACCTACAAGTGGGCCACCTCGAAGTTCTTCACCACCCACTTCGGGCTGGCCAGCCCGTTCGCCCGCGACTACCAGGCCGCGTTCGCCCGCGACGACGTGCCGCACTTCCAGCGCATCACCCGGGTCGCCGACCTGCGGCCCGGTGACCTGGTGGCCATCGACTACGACAACGACCAGGACACCAACACCGGCCACATCGTCATGGTCCGCTCGCTGCGCGGCACGTACGTGGCGCCCTCCGGCGGGCTGAACTTCCCCGGCGAGACCCAGTACGCGGTCGAGGTCGTGGACTGCACCGCCGAGCCGCACGGCCTGCACGGCGTGGGCAGCTACTTCGCGTTCCCGGACAGCCGCATCTTCAACGCGACGGCCGCCACCGACGGCGCGGGCTTCGGCCACATGATGTTCTACGCCTCGGACGAGACCGGCGAGTTCACCCGCTACCGCTGGAGCGTGAACACCAACTCGGCGGGCACCTACACGCTCGCCGAACGCCCGCTCTCCGCCGCGCGCATCGTCTGACGGCCCGGCCGGACCCGCCCGCCCACCAGCGCGGCGCCGCCGAGCACGACCACCACGGTGAGCACGGCGACCCCGGTGCGGAACCCGCCGGCGCCGTCCGCCGCCCCGGCGACCACCAGCGCGGCGACCGCCGGTCCCACCGTGGACCCGATCATCCGGGCGGTCGCGCTCAAGCCGCCGGCCGCGCCGGCCATGTCCTCCGGCGCCTGGGACATCAGCAGCGCGTTGATGGCCGCGTTGAACAACCCCTGGCCCACGCCCATGACCGCCAACCGCCACGACAGGTCGACCACGCCGGTCACCGGGGGCAGCAACAGCAGCAACCCCACCACGGTCACCACGATCCCCGCCACGGCCACCAGCCAAGCCCCGTACCGGTCGGCCAACGACCCCGCCACCGCCGACAGCAGCCCCACCCCGGCCACGAACACCAGCAGCGCCACGCCGACGTCCTCCGGCGACCCGCCCAGGACGTCGGTCACGAAGTACGGCACCAGCAGGAACAGCAACCCGCCGGACGTGGCCACCAGCGTCAGGGTCAGCAACGGCAACGCGAACACCCGCCGCCGCACCAGCCCCAACACCGGCCGGGACGCGGGCAGCCGCCCCCACGCCACCGCGAGCACCACGGCCACCGCCACCAGCCACACCATGTCCTCGAAGGCCAGCAACACCGCCGTGATCGCCCCGCCCAGCAACACCACCTCCAGCCACAGGCCACGATCGGGACTGACCAGCCCCCGCCCGTCCCCCTTCAACGACCGGAGCCCCAGCCACAGCGCCACGACCAGCACCGGCAACTTCATCAGGAACACCGAACGCCACCCCAGCGCACCCGCCATCACCCCGCCCAGCGGCGCACCCGCCAACCCGCCCACGGTCATGATCGTGATGACGTAGCCGATCGCCCGACCCCGCTGAGCCGCCTCGACCGACCCGACCACGATCGGCATGTACGCGGCCAGCACCAACGCCGCCGCCACGCCCTGCACCACCCGCCCGGCGACCAGCACCCAGAACACCGGCGCGAGGGCGCTCACCGCGCTGGCCACCCCGATGCCGACCAGAGCGGCCAGGAACGCGAGCCGCACGTCGACGCGGTCCACCCACCGCCCGGCCGGGATCGCGATGGCGGCCATCGGCAGCGTGTACGCCAGCAGCACCCACGCCGTCGCCCCCGGACCGACCCCCAGGTCCGCGCCGAGACTGGGCAGCGCGACCGCCGCGACCGTCATCTCCGTGGTGACCACCAGCATCGCCAGCGCGAGTGTCACCACCGGTGTCCACCGGGTCCCGACCTGCGTGTTCGTCGTCATGACCGCCACCCAACCGCCCGCGCGCCGGCGGCGAATCCGTCACGCGACCAGTCGACCGGGACGGTGACCGGGGCGGCCCGCACCAGTCACGTGACAGATGCCCGCCCGGTCGACCGGCTCCTAACTTCGGTGCCACCAACGAGGGAGGGATGGACATGATCAAGCTCGCGGTCATCGTCGGCAGCACCCGCAGCGGCCGGTTCGCGCCGGTCGTGGCGAACTGGTTCACCGAGCAGGCCCGGCAGCGCGCCGACCTCGACGTGGACGTGCTGGACCTGGCCGACGTCGGGCTGCCGGACGTGCTGGCCGGGTGGGACGAGGAGCCCGCCGACGAGGTCAAGGCCGTCTCGCCGCGCCTGGCCGACGCGGACGCGTTCGTCGTGGTCACGCCGGAGTACAACCACAGCTTCCCCGCGCCGCTGAAGAGCGCGATCGACTGGCACAACGCCGAGTGGCGGGCCAAGCCGGTCGGGTTCGTGTCCTACGGCGGCCTCGGCGGCGGGTTGCGGGCGGTGGAGCAGCTGCGGCTGGTCTTCGCCGAGCTGCACGCCGTCACCATCCGGGACACGGTCAGCTTCCACGGCGCCTGGACCCGGTTCGGCGAGGACGGCGCGCCGCTGGACGCGGAGGAGGTCAACGGGGCCGCGAAGACCATGCTGGACCAGCTGGTCTGGTGGGGCACCGCGCTCAAGGACGCCCGCGCGAAGCAACCGTACGAGGCCTGACGTGCGTGCCATCCGCCTGCGCGGGTTCGGTCCGGCGGACGCCCTCGAACCCGTGGACGTCGAGGACCCGCGGCCCGGTCCCGGACAGGTCCGCATCGCCGTGCGGGCCGCCGGGGTGCAGCTCGTCGACACCGCGGTCCGGCGCGGCGACGGGCCGTGGCGGCCGGAGCTGCCGGTGGTGCCGGGCAGCGAGGTCTCGGGGGTCGTGGACGCGGTCGGCGCGGGCGTGTCCGACGACTGGCTGGGGCGGCGGGTGGTCGCGCAGCTCGGGCTGGCCAGCGGCGGGTACGCCGAGCTGGCCGTGCGGGAGGTCGACGCGGTGCACGTGGTCCCCGAGGGGGTGTCCCACGAGGCCGCGGTGGCGATGGTGTGCACCGGGGCCACGGCGATCGGGGTGCTGGACGCGGCGGCGGCGCAACCCGACGAGGTGGTCCTGGTGACGGCGGCGGCGGGCGCGGTCGGGCACCTGCTGGTGCAGGGCGCGGCGCGGCGGGGCGCGTTCGTGGTCGGGGTCGCGGGGTGCGGCGACAAGCGGCGGACCGTGCTGCGGTCGGGCGCGGCGGTCGCCGTGGACTACCGGGAGCCGGGCTGGGAGGAGCGGGTGCGGTCGGAGCTGGGCGGCCGGGAGGTGGGGGTCGTGCTGGACGGGGTCGGCGGCGTGGCCGGGCGGGCGGCGTTGGAGCTGGTCGCGCCGGGCGGTCGGGTGGTGATGTTCGGCACGTCCTCCGGCGAGCCGACGGAGGTGTCCACCGCGGACCTGTTCGAGCGGGCGTTGACCGTGACGGTCGCGGTCGGTCCTCACGTGGCCCGCAGGTCCGGCGGGGTTCGGGCGCTGGAGGCCCGCGCGCTGGCGGAGGCCGCGGCGGGCAGGTTCACGCCGGTGGTGCAGCCCTTCCCGCTGGAGGGGGCCGCCGCCGCGCACGCCGCGCTGGAGGACCGGCGGACGGTCGGCAAGGTCGTGCTCGTGCCGGGCCTAGTGTCGTGACCATGCCCGCCCGACCCGAACCCGACCCCCACGGCCGGCCCACCGACCCGCCCAGCCGAGCCGGCCAGCACGCCCAGTCCGGCGCGCTCCACGGCCGAGCCGGCGAGCAGCACGGCCGGTCCGGCGGGCTCCACGGCCGAGCCGGCGACCCGGACGGCCGGTCCGGCGGGCTGCACGGCCGAGCCGGCGACCCGGACGGCCGGTCCGGCGGGCTGCACGGCCGAGCCGCAGAACTCGACCGCCTGGAGGAGCTGCTGGCCGAGGCGCGGGCGGGGCGCAGTGGGGCGCTTGTCGTGCGGGGCGAGGCGGGTATCGGCAAGTCCGCGTTGCTGGACCGGGTCGCGGCGCGCGCGGGTGACTTCCGGGTGCTGCGCGCGACCGCCGTCGAGTCGGAGTCGGTGGTGCCCTTCGCCGGGCTGAACCTGCTGCTGCGGCGGGTGGTCGACGCGCTGGACGGGTTGCCGCCCCGGCAGGCGGGCGCGCTGCGGTCCGCGCTGGGTCTGGCCGCTCCCGACGGCGGTGACTGCTTCCTGGTCGGCCTGGCCGTGCTGACCCTGCTCGCCGACCTGGCCGAGAGCGGACCCGTGCTGTGCCTGGTGGACGACGCGCACTGGCTCGACCCCGGGTCGGCCGACGCCCTGCTATTCGCCGCGCGGCGGCTGGACGCGGACGGCGTGGCCCTGGTGTTCGCGGCCCGCGACCTGCACGCGCCGCCGTTCCCCGCGCCCGGCCTGCCCGAGCTGCGGCTGACCGGGCTGTCGGCGGAGGACTCGGCCGTGCTGCTGGACGAGCACGCCGCCGACCTGCCCCGGTACGTGCGGGACCGGATCGCGCAGGAGGCCCGCGGCAACCCGTTGGCGCTGCTGGAACTGCCCGCCGCGCAACGCGAGGGCCACATCACGGCCGCGCACGGCCTGCGCGTGGCCGCGCTGCCCACGCACAGCCGCATCCAGCAGACCTTCGCCGACCGCATCGGCACGTTGCCACCGGCCACGCGCGACCTGCTGCTGGTCGCCGCCGCCGACGACACCGGCGAACCCGGCGTGGTCTTCAAGGCGGCGGAGCTGCTCGGGGCGGGCCTGGGCGACCTGGAGGCGGCCGAGCAGCGGCAGTTGCTGCGCTCGGACGAGGGGCGGCTGGCGTTCCGACACCCGCTGATCCGGGCGGCGGCCTACCAGAGCGCGCCCCTGGTGCGGCGGATGGCAGTGCACCGGGCGCTGGCCGAGGTGTCCGGGGACGCCTACCGCGCCGCGTGGCACCTGGCCGCCGCCGTCACCGGCCCGGACGAGGAGGTGGCGCGGGCGCTGGCCCGGTCCGCCGAGGACGCCCGCACCCGGGGTGGGTTCGCCGCCGTGGCCGCCGCGTACCAGCGGGCCGCCGAGCTGAGCCCGTCCGTGGTGGAGCGCGGGAAGCGGTTGACCGCCGCCGCCCGCGCGGCGCTGGACGCGGGCCAGTACGACCGCGCCGCCGCGCTCGCCGACCAGGCGGGCGACCTGCTGGACCAGCCGCTGGAGCACGCCCGCATCGCGCGGGTCCGGGCGGTCGTGGCGGCTGAGCGGGGCCGGTCCGCGGAGGCCGCCGCCGTGCTGTCCCGGGCCGCTTTCTGCGCTGCGCACGAGGACAAGGAACTGGCCGGCGACCTGCTGTTCGCCGCCGCGAGCAGCGCGTGGACGGTCCGCGACCTGGACACCGTGCGTGCCGCCGCCGACCAGGCCCGCGGCCTGCCGGGCGCAGAGGACGTCCGGGCCTTGGCACGGGCCGCGACCGGTCTGGACGGCGGTGACCTGGGGGACGCGATGGCCGCGTTGCGCTCACTGGTGACGGGGCGGCGCGTCGACCACGCCCAGGGTGCCTGGTGGCTGCTGGTCCTGGGTGACGACCAGGCCGCCTACGACCGGGCGGCGGCCGTCGAGCGGGAGAGCCGGGCGACCGGCCGCCTGGGCACGCTCCCCCGCGCGCTGGCCTACTTGGCTCGGGGTCGACTGCACCTGGGCCGGCTGCGCGACGCGCGGGCCACCGCCGAGGAGGGGCTGCGCATCGCGGCCGACATCGGGCAGGTGTTCAGCGTCGGCTACCTGCACAGCGTGCTGTCCGAGCTGGCGGCGATCGAGGGCGACGAGGAGCGGTGCCGGGCGTCGGTGGCGGTGCTGGAGGGTGACGCGCCGCGGTCGGTGCGGGCGGCGTGCGCGCTGGCGTTGCTGGACCTCGGCCTGGGCCGGTACGACGCCGTGTTGGACCGGTTGGCGGACGTGGCCTCCGGCGCCCACCGGCTGTACGCGATCTCCAGCCTGCCCGACCTGGTCGAGGCCGCCGTGCGCACCGGGAACCCGGAAGCCGCAAGGGGTTCCTTCGAGTGGTACGAGGAGTGGGCGCGGCACTCCGGCCAGCCGTGGGCACGGGCCGTGGCGCTGCGCTGCCGTGCGCTGATGACCGACGAGGAGCAGTGGTACGCGGAGGCGGTCGAACTGCACCGCACCGACCACCGCCCGTTCGAACGCGCCCGCACCGAACTCCTGTACGGCGAATGGCTCCGCCGGGCCCGCCGCCGCAACGACGCCCGAACCCACCTGCGCTCGGCACTGGACGCCTTCGACCGCCTGGGCGCGGCCCCGTGGTCTTCCCGAGCCCGCACGGAACTCCGCGCGACCGGCGAGAGCCGCGCCCTGCCCGGTCCCGACCCGTTGAGCGCCCTCACGCCGCAGGAATTGCAGGTGGTGCGGCTGGCGGCGGAGGGTTTGAGCAACCGGGACATCGGGGCGCAACTCTTCCTGAGCCCCCGGACCGTGGGCTACCACCTGTACAAGGCCTACCCGAAGCTCGGCGTGGCCTCGCGGGTGGAGCTGGGCAAGCTCGACTTGGGCTGATGGTCTAGACCCATTGACAGAGGTCTCCTCGATGCCGACGCTGGACGGCAGTGTGGCCGCCGCCCGCTGCACGAGGAGGTCCCGAGTGAAACTCCGAGCGAGGGTGGCCCGCGCGCTCGCCGTCCTGGCGCTGCTGCTCGGCGCGACGGTCGTGTGGAACGCCGCGTCCACCCCCATCACGGCGACGGCGGCGGAGCCGTTGCAGAGCGTCGTGCCGGTGCCCGCGTCCGTCCAGGCAACCCCCGGCACAACCCACATCCTCACCGCGTCCACGAAGATCCACACAACCCCCACCGCCCACGAGGTGGGCAACTTCCTGGCCGGCGTCCTGCGTCCCTCCACCGGCTACCCACTCCCGGTCGAGGACACCACCGGCACCCCGACAGACGGCATCGCCCTGCTCATCGGCGGCGCACCGGCCACAGTCGGCGACCAGGGCTACCACCTGACCGTCACCACAGCCGCGATCACTCTGCGCGCCAACACCCCGGCAGGCTTGTTCGCCGGCGTCCAAACCCTGCGCCAACTACTCCCCGGCAAGATCGAGAGCAAAACCGCCCAGCCAGGCCCGTGGACCATCCCCGGCGCAACGATCATCGACCACCCGCGCTTCGTCCACAGGGGTGCGATGCTCGACGTGGCCCGCCACTTCCACCCGGTCGCCACGGTCAAGCGGTACATCGACCAACTAGCCCTGTACAAGGTCAACTACTTCCACCTGCACCTGACCGACGACCAGGGCTGGCGGATCGTGATCGACAGCTGGCCCCGCCTGGCCACGCACGGCGGCAGCACCCAGGTCGGCGGCGGCCCCGGCGGCTACTACACCAAGGCGCAGTACCAGGAGATCGTCGCCTACGCGGCAGCCCGCCACATCACCGTGATTCCCGAGGTGGACCTACCCGGCCACACCAACGCGGCACTAGCCAGCTACGCGGAACTGAACTGCAACGGCGTCGCACCCGCACTGCGCACGGACATCGCCGTCGGCTACAGCTCGCTGTGCGTGGGCAAGGAGATCACGTACCAGTTCGTGGAAGACGTGATCCGCGAGATCGCCGCCCTGACCCCAGGCCCGTACTTCCACATCGGCGGCGACGAAGCCAACGCCACCACCGACCAGGAGTACCAGACCTTCATGAACAGGGTCCTGCCCCTGGTGGGCAAGTACGGCAAGAAGCCGATGGGCTGGCACGAGTTCGTCAAGACCACCACCGACACCACAGCCGTACCCCAGTATTGGGGCACCACGACGTCCAACGCAGTCGTGCAGGCCGCGGCGACTAGGGGGCACAAGGTCCTGATGTCGCCTGCGAACAAGGCTTACCTGGACATGAAGTACAACTCCAGCACTCCGTTGGGATTGAGCTGGGCGGGGTACATCGAGGTCCAGGACGCTTACAACTGGAACCCAGGCACGCATGTCAGCGGCGTCCCGGAGTCCGCGGTACGAGGCGTAGAAGCTCCACTGTGGACAGAAACCATCGTGACGCCCGCGCACATCGACTACATGGCGTTCCCGAGGTTGGCAGCCATCGCCGAACTGGGCTGGTCCCCGTGGTCAACACACAACTGGGACGCCTTCAAGGTACGCCTAGGCGCACAGTCCCCCCGCTGGACCACAATGGGCATCGACTTCTACCGCTCCCCCCAGATCCCGTGGGACAACGGCGGAACCACAACGACCACCACCACAACGACCAGCACCCCGCCATCCGGCACATGGGCACCCTGGGTCAGCTACGCAACAGGAGCCCAGGTCACCTACAACGGCTCGACATACCGCTGCCGCCAACCCCACACCTCACAGCCAGGCTGGGAACCACCAAACGTCCCAGCACTCTGGGAGCGCATCTAACCAACGCAAGCCGCGCGGCAGCCTCCACCCGGGCCGCCGCGCGGCTGCTTTTCACGAAGCTGCCGCACGGCACACCTCTACCTGGGCTTCTTGCTTGTGTCATCCCCGTATGGCCTGCCCGA
>NZ_JBBEGC010000033.1:0-69782 GCF_037401995.1 Saccharothrix sp. CCNWYY140 | reverse complement strand
CGGGCAGGCCATACGGTGGGGGAACCGAGGCCCTCCACTTGTAGGTAACACCTACCGCGCGCTCCGCGCGCGCGAAGAACGCGCTTCGCGCGAAAAGCTTGCTGGCGGGGTAGGTGTTGGGGTTAGTCGGTCAGCAGGCTCTCCAAGGCGTCGGCGGCGTTGGGTGCCCCTGGGTTTGCCCGGAGGACCTCGCCCAGGGCTTTGGCTGCGGGTCGGTGGGCTTTGGTCTCGGATACCGCCGCGCGCAAGGCTTCTGGGGTGAGGGTGTTGGGCACTACGCCCAGCCCCAACTCTGCCACCCGCGCCGCAACCGCCCGCTGCTCCGGAATCTGAGGCACAGCCACCATCGGTACCCCGTGGTACAGCGACTCCATCACCGAGTTCATCCCGGCATGGGTGAGGAACACCGACGCATGCCGCAGCACCGCCACCTGAGGCACCCGCGCCTGCACCGAGAAGTTCGACGGCAACGCCCCCAACTCCGACGGGTCCAACCCACCCACCGACATCACCACCTGCCACTCGGAGTCCCCGAACGCCTCCACGCAAGTCCGGTAGAACTCCGGCCGGGTGTTGAACACCGTGCCCAGTGAGATCAGCAGCACCGGAGCGTCCGACGACGGCGACCACTCCTCCGCCACCTGCCACGTCCCCAGCGTCGGCCCGACGAAGTGGAACCTCTCGTCGAACGTCTCCCCCGACAGTTGGAACGCACGTGGGATGAACACGATGCTCGTCGGAGCGACATGACCGAACATCAGGTTCGGGTTCTCCAAGAAGGTGAAGCCAGCCGCGAAACTGGCCATCTTCCCCACGGCCGCCGCCAACCTCGGATGAGCGTGGTCGAAGTCCGGGGGCAGGTAGACCTGGGTGGCCGAGAACTGCTCGTTCTCCGCGAACGTCGGCACCAACGCCACCTCGGGCACTCCCAGGAGGTTCGCCAGCATCCGGCCGGTGAAAGTCACGGAGTCGTAGCACACGACGTCCGGGCGGTCGGACTGGAAGTGTTCCGCCAGCACCGGGAACGACACCTCCGCGTCGGCCAGGAAGTACTCCAAGGTCACCGCTAACTGCTCGGCGGTGAACTCGCCCCGCTGGTCCATGTCCGGCGGCAGCTCCGAGGGCAGCACTACGGGCTTGGCGCCGGCTTGGGCTGGGCCTTCTGCCGTGGCTGGGCCGGTGGCGTAGCTGACTCGGTGGCCCCGGCGGACCAGTTCCTCGACCAAGGGCAGGGTGGGGTTGACGTGGCCGGCGGCGGGTGCGCTGACGAAGGCGAAGTGGGCCATGTCTAGTTGTCCTCCAGGATCACGGGCAGCGTCTTGTGGCCGTTGGTGAAGAACGATCCCAGCGGCTCCAGCTCCTCCGACGGCACCGCCAAACGCAGGTCGGGGAAGCGGTCGAACAGGGCGCGCAGTGCGATCACGGCCTCCATCCGGGCCAAGGGCGAGCCCAGGCAGAAGTGCACGCCGTGGCCGAAGGTCATGTGGTCGCGGCGGGACGGGCGGGTGATGTCGAACTGCTCCGCGTTCTCGCCGTGTTGTTCCGGGTCGCGGCCGGCGGCGCCGAAGGAGACCAGGATGGCCTCGCCCTTGGCGATCCTCGTGCCCTCCACCTCGACGTCCTCGACGGCGTAGCGCAGGGGCAGGTTGGGCACGGGTGCCTGCCAGCGCAGGGTTTCGTCCACCACGTCGTCCCAGGTGCTCACGCCCGAGGTGACCAGGCCGAGTTGGGACGGGTGGGTGGCCAACGCGTGCACGGCGTTGTCCAGCAGGTTGACCGTGGTCTCGAAGCCCGCGCTGATGGTCAGCAGCAGGGTGTCCAGCAGCTCCTGCTCCCCCAACCGGTTGCCGTCCTCGTCGCGGGCGGCGATGAGGTCGGTGGTCAGGTCGTCGCCCGGGGTCGCGCGCTTCTCCGCGACCAACCCCTTGAGCAGCATGTACAGCTCGGCGGACGCGGCCTGCACGCCCTCGGGGTCGGCCTCCAGGCTGAACACGGCGTCCACCAAGCGGCGCAGGTCGTCGCCGGTCTGGGCGGACAGGCCGAACAGGCCGCTGATCACCCCGATGGGCAGCGGGAACGCGAACTCGGCGCGCAGGTCGACCACCTGCCCGCGGGGCACGGCGGACAGTCGGGCCATCAGGTCCGCGGTGATCGCCTCGACGCGCGGGCGCATAGCCTCTACGCGGCGCGCGGTGAACGCCTTGGCGACCAGGCCGCGCAGTCGGGCGTGATCGGCACCGTAGGCGGTGAACATGTTCTTCATCGCGACCCACATGATCAGCGGCCAGTCCGGCGGGATCTCGCCGTTGCGCCACGCGGGCCAGTGGCGGTTGGCGTCCTTGGACACGTTCGGGTCCAGCAGCACCTGCTTCACGGCCTCGTGGCCGGTCACCGCCCACGCCGCGACGCCGCCGGGCAGCTCGACCGGGGTGGCCGAACCGCGGGCGCGCAGCTGGGCGGCCTCGCCGAAGATGTCGGCGCCGGACGGGTCGATGGTGTGCCGCTCGACGGCCGGGATCGGGGCGGACTGCTCGACGAACGTCGTGCGCCGCACGGGCGGTTCGGTGACCTCCAGCAGGGCGGCGGTGAACCGGGAGCCCATGCCCAGGCCGACCACCATGATCGTGTCACCGGGCTTGGTGTCGGGGTGGTTGAGCAGGTGGTCCACGCCCAGCAGCTGGTCGCACGGCCCGACGTGGCCGAGTTCGCGCAGGAACGGCCAGGTGGTGCGGTCCAGGGCCACGCCGAGCGGTTCCAGCACGACCACTTCCAACTGCGCCAGCCCGAGGCCGGTGATCACGAACCGGGTGATGTCCGACAGCGCCACGTTGGCTTCCTTGGCGGCCTGCTCGACCGCGGTGACCAGCGCCTCGCTCATCAGCGTCAGGTAGGGCGCGAGGCCGGTGACCTCGATGGGTGTGCGGTTGCGGTGGCCCAGCGGGTCGGGGATGGACGGGGTGGCCAGCACCTCCATCTGGGTGGCCGAGCTGTTCGCCGTGGCCACCAGGCGGGCGCGACCGCCGTCCCGGGTGAGCACCGCCGACGCCGCGCCGTCGGCCAGGAAGATGCCGATGGTGGGCTGCCAGCGCTCCCAGCGCGGCGGCAGGAAGCGGGAGGTCGCGGTGACCAGGGTGGCGGTGGCGGACGGGTCGGCGACCAGGTGGGCGGCGGCGGCCTGGAGCGCGGCCGAACCGCCGTTGCTGGTGGCCTCCACCTCGTAGACCAGGGCGTGGCCGAGGCCGAGGATGCGCTGGAGGTGGCACGAGGGCGCCATGTGGTCCTGGGAGTCCATCTGGGCGTAGGCGGCCATCGCGATGTCCGCGCCGGTCACGCCGGCCTGCCGCATCGCGCCGATCGCCGCCCGGACGGCCATGCCGTGCTCGGTGATGTCGTCGGACTTGGTGAACGAGGTGAAGTCCGACAGCGCCAGCAGCCGCCGCATGGTGTCGGTGTCGGGCACGGCGTCCGTCGCCGGCGTGCGTGGCGGCAGGTGGTGGCCGGTGCCGGCGATGAACACGTCATCCCAGATCATGGACGTCCCTTTCCCTGAGTTCGGACAACCCGGCCCCGTAGCCGCGGAAGTCCGTGAGCCAGCTGCTGATGGCCAGCGCGGTGGACGCGGAGTGCTGTTCCAGCACCGTGAAGTGGTCGCCGGGCACCACCACGGACTCCTGCCCGGCCGGCGGGCGCTCGTCGGCCGTGCCCACGTGCAGGGTCGGCGCGGTGGTCGGCGCGGGCGTCCACCGCGTGCCGAGGTCGAGGTAGCGGCCCATCGCGACCAGCCGGTCGTCGTCCACCGGGTGCACCTGGTGCGCGGGGTCGAGGACACCGCCGAGCACGGGCCGGGCGTCGTCGGTGGGCGTGATGAGCACGACCGCGGCCGGGGTGACGCCCCGGGCCTCGAGGCGACCGGCCACCGCACGTGCGAGCCACGCCCCGACCGAGCGGCCGACCAGCGCGAACTCACCCGTGGCCGTGCGGGTGACGGCGTCGGCCAGCACGTCCACCAGCGCCTGAGCGTCCGGGGGCAGCGGGTCGCCCGCGAAACCCGGCAGCGGCACGGCGGTGACGTCCCGCATCGCCTCCAGCGCGGCGGCGAACCTCGTGTACTCCTCGACACCCGTGAAGGCCAGGGCGGACGGCAGGCACACCAGCGCCGGGGTCACGAACCCGGTGGTGAGCTTGACCGGCGCCACGTCGAGCCGGTCGGCGGGCACGGCCAGCCGACCGGCGGTGGCCAGCAGGTCCAGGCCGTCCCGGGCGCGGTCCACGTCGATCGCCTTGCGCAGCAGGGTTTCCATCGGACCGGCGACCCGGTCGGCGGTGGCGCCCAACTGGCCGAAGAGGTGGTTGGCCAGCTGGGCGGGGGTCGGGAAGTCGAACACGACGGTGGCCGACAGCGCGAGGCCGGTGGCCGCGTTGAGCCGGTTGCGCAGCTCGATCGCGGTCAGCGAGTCCACGCCGTGGTCGCGGAACGCCTCACCGGGGTCGGTGGTGAGCGGGGTGGTGTGGCCGAGGACGGCCGCGCTGTGCGCGTTGACCAGGTCCAGCAGCAACGCCCGCTGCTCGGGTTCGGCCAACGCGGCGAGCCGGCCGAGCAGGTCTCCGGGCGCGGCGGTCGGGGTTTGCGCCCGCCGGTTCCGGCGCAGCAACGGTGTGCGTGCGGTCGGGTCGAGGTGGGCGGGCACCAGCACCGGTTCCCCGGCCGCCACACCGACGTCGAACAGCGCCAGCGCCCGGTCGGTGGGCAGCGGGGTGAGGCCGGCTCGGCGCAACCGGCGGCGGTCGGCCTCGGTGAGGGCGGCGGTGATGCCGCTGTCCTGCTCCCACTGGCCCCACGCCAGGGACACCGCGGGCAGGCCGAGCGCGTGCCGGTGGCGGGCCAGGGCGTCCAGGAACGCGTTGGCCGCCGCGTAGTTGGCCTGGCCGGGACTGCCCAGCACGCCGGCCGCCGAGGAGAACAGGACGAACGCGTCCAGGTCGGCGGTCAGCTCGTGCAGGTGCCAGGCGGCGTCCACCTTGGGCCGCAGCACGTCGTGCACCTGTTCGGGGGTCAGGGCGGTGACCACGGCGTCGTCGACCACGCCGGCGGTGTGCACGACGACCCGCAGGTCCTCGATCGTGTCGAGGAGTGCGGCGAGGTCGTCCCGGTCGGAGACGTCGCAGGCCGCGGTGGTGACGGTCGCGCCGAGGGCGGTCAGTTCGGCGGTCAGCTCGGCCGCGCCGGGGGTGGCGTCGCCGCGCCTGCCGGTGAGGACCACGTGCCGGACGTCGTGCGCGGTGACGAGGTGGCGGGCGGTCAGGCCGCCGAGGACGCCGAAGCCGCCGGTGACCAGGGCCGTGCCGCGCAGGCGGGTCTGCTTGGTCGCGGTGTGCTTGCGGAGACGGGGGACGAGGAGCTCGCCGTTCCGCAGGCGCAGGTGTGGTTCTGCCTGGGCGAACCCGATGCGCACGGCGGTCTGGACGGCCTGCCTGGACGCCTCGGTGTCGTCGTGGTCGAGCAGCAGGAACCGGTCGGGGCGCTCGGTTTGCGCGCTGCGCACGAGGCCTTGGGCGGCGGCCAGTGCCGGGTGGTCGCCGCTGCTGACGAACACCAGGCGGGTGTCGTCGTCCAGGGCTTGGTGGAGGTCGTGCAGCACCTGGAGGGTGAGCCGGTGCGCGTCCTCGACCGGGTTCCCGCCGGCCGTGAGGACGCGCAGCACCGACCGCACGTCCGGGGCGTCGGCCAGCGGCAACGGGGTCCAGTCGAGGGTGAACAGGGTGTCGGTGTGCCGGGTGGTGGCGAGGTCGGCCAGTTCGACCGGGCGCAGCACGAGGGAGTCCAGGGCGGCGACCGGGGTGCCCGAGGTGTCGGTGATCCGGACGGCGTAGGTGTCCGGGGCGGTGGGCGACAGGCTCACGCGCAGCGCGGCGGCGGTGCCGGTGATCGTCACGCCGGCGAAGGAGAACGGCAGCCTGGCCAGGCTCTGGCCCGGGTCGTCCACGGCGGCCGTGATGCCGGTGAGCAGGGTCAACGGCTGGATCGCCGCGTCCAGCAGCGCCGGGTGCAGCCCGTAGCCGGTGAGCTGCGCGGGATCGGCGGGGAAGGCGACCTCGGCGTGCAGGTCGTCGCCGTGCCGCCAGAGGGCGCGCAGGCCCTGGAAGGTCGGGCCGTAGTCGTAGCCCTCATCGGCGAGGGTGTCGTAGAGGCTGTCGATGTCGACCTCGGTCGCGCCTGCCGGTGGCCAAGTGGTGGTTTCCGGTGAGGTGGTGGGGTTTCCGGCCGTGAGGACGCCGGTCGCGTGGCGGGTCCACTGATCGGGTTCGGCGGCCGTGCGGGAATGGAGGGTGACCGGGCGCTGTCCGCTGTCGGTCGGCGCGCCTACCGTGACCCGCACGTGCACGGTGTCGTGCAGCGGCAGCGGCGCTTCGAGGACGAGTTCGGCGAGCGCGGCGCAGTCGACGTGCCGGCCCGCCTGCAAAGCCAGTTCGACGAACCCGGTGGCGGGCAGCAGGGGCGACCCGAGCACGGTGTGTTCGGCCAGCCACGGGTGCGCGGCGCGGGACAGCACGCCGGTCAACACCACCCCCTGGCCGTCCGGTAGCGGGACGGCGGCCCGCAGCAACGGGTGGTCCAGGGCGTCGAGGCCCGCGCCGGCCACGTCCGCCGACTTGGCGGGGACCAGCCAAAACCGGTCCCGCTGGAACGCGTACGCGGGCAGGTCGAGGTGGGCGGGCGCGGCGGGCGGACGCCAGTCGCCGCCCTTCTCCCACACGCGACCGAGGGCGGCGAGGAGGCGTTCCGGCTCGTCGTGGTCGCGGCGCATGACCGCGTCGGGCACCAGCGACGGGTGCGGGCCGATCTCCAGGAACGCCGTGACCCCGTTGCCGCGCAACCACTCCAGCGCCGGGGCGAACCTCACCGTCTCCCGGACTTGGCGCACCCAGTAGTCGGGGGTGGCCATGTCGGTCGGCTCGCCCGCCACCGTGGAGACGATCGGGATGGTCGGCGGGTGGTAGGTCAGGGTTTCGGCGATCTCCGCGAACTCGGCCAGCATCGGCTCCATGCGCGGCGAGTGGAACGCGTGGCTCACCGACAGCCGCCGCGTCCTCTCCCATCGACTGGCGACCGCCAGCACGGCGTCTTCGTCACCCGAGATGACCACCGCGTCCGGCCCGTTGACCGCCGCAATGGCCACTCCCTCGGGTAGCGCCGCCAGGACCTCGGTTTCCGGCGCTTGGATGGACACCATCGCCCCGCCGGGCGGCAACTCCTGCATCAGCCGACCCCGTGCGGACACCAAGGTGCAGGCGTCCTCCAGGCTCAGCACACCGGCGATGTGCGCGGCGGCGATCTCCCCGACCGAGTGGCCCACCAGGTAGTCCGGAGTCATCCCCAACGACTCGACCAACCGGTACAACGCCACTTCGATCGCGAACAACCCCGCCTGCGTGTACCGGGTCTGGTCGAGATCGACTTCCCGCAGGTCCAGGTCGAGCCGGGCGCAGAGGTCGGTCAGGGTGTCGGCGAACAGCGGGTAGGCCTCCGCGAGCCGGTCGCCCATGCCGTGCCACTGCGCGCCCTGGCCGGAGAAGACGAACGCGGTCCCGCCCTGGGCCTTGCCGATCGGGGCTTCGGCGAGGGCGTCGAGGTCGGCGGCGAGCCGGGCCGGGCCGGTGAGCGCCGCCCGGTACGGCAGCCGTGCACGGGACGCCAGAACAGCACCGGTCGCCGGGTCGTCGACGAAGTTCCGCAGTCGCGAAGCCTGAGCCCGCAACGCTTCCGGCGACTTCGCCGACAGCAGCCACGGCACCCACTCCGGGGTGGTGACCGGCTCGGGCTCGGCCTGCTCCAGGATCACGTGGGCGTTGGTGCCGCTGATCCCGAACGCGGAGACCCCCGCCCGGCGGGGGCGGTCGTGCGCGGGCCACGGCGTGGTCTCGGTGAGCAGCCGGATGTTCTGCCACTCCACGTGCGGTGTCGGCGCGTCGACGTGCAGGGTGCGAGGCAGGGTGCCGTGCCGCATCGCCTCGATCATCTTGATCACGCCCGCGATGCCGGCGGCGGCCTGGGTGTGGCCGATGTTCGACTTCACCGACCCCAGCCACAGCGGCGCGGCGCGCTCGGCGCCGTAGGTGGCGACCAGGGCCTGGGCCTCGATCGGGTCACCCAGGGTGGTGCCGGTGCCGTGCGCCTCGACAGCGTCCACATCGGACGGTTCCAGTCCCGCGTTGGCCAGTGCCTGGCGGATCACGCGTTCCTGCGCCGGGCCGTTGGGCGCGGTGAGGCCGTTGGACGCGCCGTCCTGGTTGACCGCGCTCCCGCGCACCACCGCCAGCACCCGGTGGCCGTGGCGGCGGGCGTCGGACAGCCGTTCCAGCAGCACCAGGCCCGCGCCCTCGCCCCAGCTCGTGCCGTCCGCGGCGGCGGCGAAGGACTTGGCCCTGCCGTCGGCGGCCAGGCCGTGCTGGCGGGAGAACTCCACGAAGCTCGCCGGGGTCGCCATGACGGTGACCCCACCGGCCAGGGCCAGGTCGCACTCCCCCGACCGCAGCGCCTGCGCCGCCAAGTGGATCGCGACCAGCGACGACGAGCACGCCGTGTCCACGGACACCGCCGGGCCTTCCAGCCCCAGCAGGTAGGACACCCGGCCCGACGTCACGCTCGGGGCCGTGCCGGTGGCCAGGTAGCCCTCCGCGTCCCGGGACACCTGGTCCACACCCCCGGCGTACCCGGAGGCCCAGATGCCGGTGTAGACGCCGGTCCGGCTGCCGTGCAACGCGGTCGGGTCGATGCCCGCGTGCTCGAAGGTCTCCCACGCGGTCTCCAGCACCAGCCGCTGCTGCGGGTCCATCGCGAGCGCCTCGCGCGGCGAGATGCCGAAGAAGGCCGCGTCGAACCCGGCCGCGTCGGCGAGGAACCCGCCGGACCGGGTGTAGCTGGTGCCGTGCGCGCCGTCGGGGTCGTAGAGCCGGTCGAGGTCCCAGCCCCGGTCGGCGGGGAAGTCGCCGATCGCGTCCACGCCCTCGGACACCAGCCGCCACAGCTCCGCCACCGACCCGACACCACCCGGGTAGCGGCAGCCCATCCCGACCACGACCACCGGATCGGTCGTGGTGTGGTGCGCCGCGGGTTGCTCGACCTTGCGCTTGCCCAGCAGGACCTCGCTCAGGTGCTCGGCCAGTCTGGTCGGCGTCGGGTGGTCGAACGTCAGGGTCGGTGACAGCCGGATGCCGAGCGCGGCGGCCAGCCGGTTGCGCAGTTCGACGGCGGTCAGCGAGTCGAACCCGAGGTCTTTGAAGGCCCGGTCGGCGTCGGTGTCGGTGCGCCCCAGGACGGCCGCGCTGTGCGTGGTGACCAGCTCCAGCAGGGCGGCACGCAGGTCGGCCTCGGGCAGTGCGCTCCAGTCGCCGGCCGGGGTGCGGGCCGGTCGTCGGGTCAACGCCCGCAGCACCGGCCGCGACCCCAGCGCCGTGAGCCGGAGACCGGCGGCCACCAGGGTCGCGTCGGGCGCGGTGAGGGCGGCGTCGAACAGCGCCAGCGCGTGTTCGGTGGACAGCGGCACGACCCCGGACCGCGCGAGGCGGCGGCGGTCGGCCTCGGACAGCCGGCCAGTGAGGCCGCTGCCCTCCGCCCACTGCCCCCACGCCACGGACACCGCGGCCAGCCCCTGCCGCCGTCGCCGCTCGGCCAGGCCGTCGAGGTAGGCGTTGGCGGCGGCGTAGTTCGCCTGGCCCGCGCTGCCCAGGACGCCGGCGGCGGAGGAGAACAGCACGAACGCCTTCACGTCGCCGACCAGCTCGTGCAGGTGCCGTGCGGCGTCGGCCTTGGGTCCGCGCACGCCCGCCAGGCGTTCGGGCGTGAGCGACTCGACCAGGCCGTCGTCGAGCGCGCCCGCCGCGTGCACCACGGCGGTGAGGTCCGGGATCCCCGCCAGCAGGGCGGCGACGGCGTCCCGGTCCCCCACGTCGCACGCGGCCACGGTGACGTCCGCGCCGAGGCCTTCGAGGTCGTCGCGCAGGTCGGGGGCTTCGCCGGACCTGCTCGCCAGCACCAGCCGCCGCACGCCGTGCGCGGTGACCAGGTGGCGGGCGATGTGACCGCCGAGCGTGCCGGTGCCGCCGGTGATCAGGACGGTGTCGTCCGGGCCGAGGGGCGCCGGGACGGTCAGCACGATCTTGCCGACGTGCCCGGCCTGGCTCATGTGCCGGAACGCCCGCGAGGCGTGCCGCAGGTCCCACGCGGTGATCGGCGGCAGGCGCAGGTCGCCGGTGGCGAGGAGCCCGGTGACCTCGGCCAGCACCTCGCCCAGCCGCTCGGGTCCCGCTTCGGCGAGGTCGAACGCCCGGTAGCCGGGGGTGTCGCGCGGGTCGGCCTTGCCCATGTCGACGAACCGACCGCCCGGCGTGAGCAGCCGCAGCGAGGCGTCGGTGAACTCGCCGGTCAACGAGTGCAGCACCACGTCCACGGCCGGGAAGCGGTGCTCGAAGTCCAGGGTTCGCGAGGAGGCGATGTGGTCGTCGTCCAGGCCGAGGTCGCGCAGCGCATCCCACTTGCCGGGGCTCGCCGTGGCGAACACCTCCGCGCCGGCCCGCCGCGCGAGCTGGACCGCGGCCATCCCGACCCCGCCCGCGCCGGAGTGGACCAGCACGCGGTCACCGGGGCGCAGGCGGCCGAGGTCGAACAGGCCGTACCAGGCGGTCAGGAACGCCACCGGGACCGCGGCGGCCTGGCTGAACGCCCAGCCGTCCGGCACTTCGGTCAGCACCCGGTGGTCGGCGGTGGTCTCAGCGCCGAACGCGGTGGGCAGCAGGCCCATCACCCGGTCGCCGGGCCGGAACCGGGTGACCGCCGAGCCGACCTCGGTCACCACGCCCGCGCCCTCGCTGCCCAGCGGAGCGGGGGTCGGGTAGACGCCGAGGGCGATCAGGACGTCCCGGAAGTTCAGCCCCGCCGCACGGACCGCGACCCGGACTTCGTGCGGTGCCAACGGTGTGGCGGGCGTTTCGGCGAACGTCAGCTCGTCCAGGTTGCCGGTCTCGGCGCGGACCAGTGAGCCGGACACCGCCGGTGCCACGGCCGTGCGGACCAGGCGGGGCACGTGCACCACGTCGTCGCGAACCGCGATCTGGTCCTCGTCGTCGAGCACCAGCGGTGCCGAGTCGTCGGTGTCCACCAGCACCAATCGGCCCGGGTGCTCGGCCTGCGCGGCGCGGACCAGGCCCCACACGGCGGCGGCCTCGGGGTCGGTCAGGGCGTCACGGGTGTGCACGACCAGGGGCTCGTCGCCGTCCTCGGCGAGGAACGCTTGCACCGCCGCCAGAGCCTCGGTGACCGAGCTCGGGGACACGATCCGCGCGGGCGCGGTGCCGCCGTCGCGTTGGTGCCAGTCGAGGCGGAACAGGGCGTCGTCGGCGGGCCGGGCCATCGGGCGGGTGGTCAGCACGCCGATGGTGGCGACCGGTCCCGACTCGTCGGCCAGCGCGATGGTCCAGCCGGCGGCGGTGCCGGACAGCCTCACGCGGGCGGCCGTCACGCCGGGGCGGTGGACCGTGATCCCGGTGAGGGAGAACGGCAACCGCACCTCGCCGGTGTCCTCGACCAGCAGCGCCAACGGTTGCAGCGCCGCATCCAGCAGAGCCGGGTGCAGGCCGTACCGGGAGGCGTCGGTGATCGACGCGGGCACCGCGACCTCCGCGAACACCTCGCCGCCCGACCGCCACACCGCGCGCACGCCTTGGAACGCCGGGCCGTACTCGAACCCTGAGAGCACTTCGTGGAGGTCCCGCACGTCGACCGGGCGCGCGGCGGGCGGCCACACCGGGAACGCCGGTGCCGCAACGGGTTCGGCGACGAGCGTGCCCACGGCGTGGCGCACCCACTCCTCCGCGCGGGAGCGCACCTCCACCGGTCGGCGACCCGACTCGTCCGGCGCACCCACGACGACCTGCACCCGCACCGCACCCTCCGCCGGCAGCACCAGCGGCGCTTCAAGCACGAGCTCCTCGACCGCCCGGCAGCCGACAACCCCGGCCGCGCGGGTCACCAGCTCGACAAAGCCGGTGGCGGGCAACAGAACCGTGCCTTCGACGGCGTGATCGGCCAGCCACGGATGTGTGGACAGGGAAACCGTGCCGGTCAACGCCACGCCACCATCGGGCAGCTCGACGACCGCGCCGAGCAGGGGGTGGTCAGCCGGATCGAGCCCCGCACCGGCGACATCGGCCGAGCCACCGGGCGACAACCAGAACCGCTCACGCTGGAACGGGTACGTGGGCACGTCAACCGGCGGGACCGGGTTGCGTCCCCACTCCACTTCGACGCCGAGCAGGAACGCCCGTGCGGCGGCGAGGTCGAAGTCGCTCTGGTCGCGTCGCAGCGTGCCCACGGACGGGACGTCCAAGGCGGGCACCAACACCGGATGCGGACTCACCTCGATGAGAACGTGCCCCGCCAACGCCTCCACAGCCCGGTCGAACCGCACCGGCTCCCGCAGATTCCGATACCAGTACTCCGCGTCGGCTCGCTCCACCAACCCGTCCACCACGGTCGAGTAGAACGGAACCCGAGCCTCCAACGGCTTGACGTCCGCCAGATCGCTCAACAACCGCTCTCGCAGCACCTCCACCTGCGCCGAGTGTGCCGCATAATCCACCGGAATCCGCCGGGCTCGTACTTCCTCCCGCGCCAACAACTCGTCCAACGCGGCCGGCTCACCCGACACCACCACACTGGTCGGCGAGTTCACCACCGCAACCGACAACCCAGCCAACACCGGCGAATCCGGCGGCAACGCCACCGACACCATCCCACCAAGGCCGGAAATCGCCACCAAAGCTTTGCTCCGCAACGCAACCACTCGCGCCGCGTCTTCCAGCGACAACGCCCCAGCCACATAAGCCGCCGCAATCTCGCCTTGCGAATGCCCCACCACCGCATCCGGCTCGACACCACGAGAACGCCACAACGCAGCCAAGCCGACCATCATGGCGAACAACGCGGGCTGAACCACATCAACACGGTCCAAGTCGCCGCCATTCAGAACCTCTACCAGCGACCACTCCACGTGCGGCGAAAGAGCCTCGGCGCACGCATCGATCGCCTCGCGGAACACCGGCTCCTTCGCATACAGATCCCGGCCCATCCCAACCCACTGTGCGCCCTGACCCGGGAACACGAACACCGTCCGCCGCTCCTCAGCGACACCGGTCACCACGTCATCCCCGAGAATCACCGCCCGGTGCGCGAACCGGGGGCGCGTAGCCAACGCCTGACCGATTCCCACTGCGTCGGTATGGCTTGCGGCGAACTCGCGGATGCGCCTGACCTGCTCGTGCAAAGCCGATTCCGTCTTCGCCGACACCACCCACGGCAAGTCCGCCGAAGTCACGGGCACTTCCGGGGCCTGCTCCAGGATCACGTGGGCGTTCGTCCCGCTGATCCCGAAGGACGACACCGCCGCCCGGCGCGGACGACCCGTCTCCGGCCACGGCACGGCATCCGTGAGCAGTCGGATGTTCCCGGTGTCCCAGGCGACGTGCGGACTGGGCTCGTCCACGTGCAGCGTCTTGGGCACGACCTCGTACCGCATCGCCTGAACCGTCTTGATCACACCGGCGACCCCGGCAGCGGCCTGCGTGTGCCCGATGTTCGACTTCACCGACCCCAACCACAACGGCTCGGCCCGATCAGCCCCGTACGTGGCCAACAACGCCTGCGCCTCGATCGGATCACCTAGCGAAGTCCCAGTCCCGTGCGCTTCGACGACGTCCACATCGGACGGTCGCAAACCCGCGTTGGCCAACGCCTGCCGGATCACCCGCTCCTGCGAAGGACCGTTCGGAGCCGTCAACCCGTTCGACGCGCCATCCTGGTTCACCGCCGTCCCGGCCAACACCGCCAACACCCGGTGGCCACGCCGGCGTGCGTCCGACAGCCGTTCCAACAGCACCAAGCCCGCGCCCTCACCCCACCCGGTGCCATCGGCGGAGGCCGAGAACGCCTTGCACCGACCGTCCGGAGCGAGCCCGCGCTGACGCGAGAACTCGGTGAACCCCACCGGCGTGGCCATGATCGTGACGCCACCGGCCAACGCCAGGTCGCACTCCCCCGACCGCAGCGCCTGCGCCGCCAAGTGCATCGCCACCAACGACGACGAGCACGCCGTGTCGATGGACACCGCGACGCCTTCCAGCCCCAGCAGGTAGGCGATCCGACCGGACACCACACTGGTCGCCGCGCCGGTGCCGAAGTAGCCCTCCGCGTCCCGCGCGCCGACCCCGTAGCCGGAAGCCCAAATGCCCGTGAACACCCCGGTCTGACTGCCCCGCAACGACGTCGGGTCTATGCCGGCGTGCTCGAAGGTCTCCCAGGCGGTCTCCAGCAACACCCGCTGCTGCGGGTCCATCGCCAACGCCTCACGCGGCGAAATCCCGAAGAACTCGGCGTCGAACTCCGCCACACCATCCAGGAACCCACCCGACCGGGTGTAACTCGTCCCCGCATGATCCGGATCCGGGTGGTACAGCCGCTCCAGGTCCCACCCGCGATCCGCGGGGAACCCGCCGATCGCGTCCACACCATCCGACACCAACCGCCACAAGTCCTCGGGCGACTCCACACCACCCGGCAGCCGGCACCCCATGCCCACGATCACCACCGGGTCGTCGTCCACGGCCTTCGCCACGGTGACGACTTCCTTGCGGGTACCGGCGATCTGGTCGAGCAGGTGGTCGACCAGGCGTTCCGGTGTCGGGTGGTCGAACGTGAGGGTGGCGGGCAGGCGCAGTCCGGTCGCCGACGCCAGCCGGTTGCGCAACTCCACGGCCGTGAGGGAGTCGAACCCGAGGTCCTTGAACGGCCGCCGGGCGTCCACGGCGTCGGGAGAGGCGTGGCCGAGGACGGTCGCGGTGGTGGCGGTGACAAGGTCGCGCAGCGCGGTCCGTCGCTCGGACTCCGGCAGGGACCGCAGGCGGTCCGCGCCGCCGAGGGGCGTGCGCCTGGCCTTGCGCCCGGTGAGGCCGCGCAGGGCGGACGGTCCCGCCGGGGTCCGGGCGGGGTTGAGGGCGACGGGCGCGACCACGGCCCGGTCGGTAGCCAGAGCCGCGTCGAACAGTTCCAGCGCGTGGTCGGTGGCCAGGGGGACGACACCGGACCTGGCTAGGCGCTCTCGGTCGTGGTCGGCGAGGTGCCCGGTCATCCCGCTGCTCTGCGCCCAATATCCCCACGCCAGCGACACCGCGGGCAGGCCGAGCGAGCGCCGGTGCACGGCCAGGGCGTCGAGGAACGCGTTCGCGGCGGCGTACCCGGCCTGGCCGGGGCTGCCCAGGAGTCCGGCGGAGGACGAGAACAGGACGAACGCGGCGAGATCGGCGGTCAGCTCGTGCAGGTGCCAGGCCGCGCGCACCTTGGGCTCGAACACGCGGACCACCTGCTCCGGCGTCAACGCCTCCACCACGGCGTCGTCGAGCACGCCGGCCGCGTGGACCACAGCGGTCAAGTCCGGGATCGACGCCACCAACTCCGCGACCTGCGCACGATCCGACACGTCACACGCCACCACTCGAACATCAACGCCCAGCTCAGGCGCGGTGCCACCACTGCGGCTCACCAGCACCAGACGCCGAACCCCGTGCCGGGCGACCAAGTGCCGAGCCAACTCCAGCCCCAGCGTCCCGGTGCCACCGGTGATCAACACCGTGCCGCCGGACAGGTCGGCGGGTAGGTTGAGGACGATCTTGCCGACGTGCCGGGCCTGGCTCATGTGCCGGAACACGTCCACCGCGTCCCGGACACCGCGGACGTCGATGGGCAGCGGGGTCAGCGTGCCCTCGGCGAACGCGGCCACGGTCGCGGTGAGGATCTCGCCGAGCCGCGCGGGGCCGGCGTC
Source organism: Saccharothrix sp. CCNWYY140 (assembly GCF_037401995.1). Lineage (NCBI taxonomy): Bacteria > Bacillati > Actinomycetota > Actinomycetes > Pseudonocardiales > Pseudonocardiaceae > Saccharothrix > Saccharothrix sp. CCNWYY140. The sequence goes on along the minus strand of NZ_JBBEGC010000033.1, from coordinate 53,913 downwards.
GGCGATGTCGAACGCCGTGTAGGTGATGTCGGGGTGGTCGGCGGCGTCGCGGATGTCGGTCTTGCCCATCTCGACGAACCGGCCGCCCGGGACGAGCAGCCGCAGCGAGGCGTCGGTGAACTCGTCGGCCAGCGAGTTGAGCACCACGTCCATGCGCGGGAACCGCTGCTCGAACTCCAAGGTCCGCGACGACCCGATGTGGTCGTCGTCCAACCCCAAGCCCCGCAACACGTCCCACTTGCCGGGGCTCGCCGTGGCGAAGACTTCCGCGCCCAGGTGGCGCGCCAGTTGGATAGCCGCCATGCCGACACCGCCGGTGCCGGCGTGGATGAGCACCCGGTCGCCGGCGCCCAAGCGGCCCAGGTCCACCAGGCCGTACCAGGCGGTCAGGAACACCACCGGCACCGCCGCGGCCTGCCCGAACGACCAGTCGTCCGGGATCCGTGCCAGCAACCGGTGGTCCGCCACCGCACGCGGCCCGAACGCACCCGGCACCAACCCGAAGACCCGGTCACCAGGCCGGAAAGCCACCCCAGGCCCGACCTCCAGAACCACACCGGCGGCCTCGCCGCCCATCAACGCCTCGCCGGGGTAGACGTCGAGCGCGATCAGCACGTCCCGGAAGTTCAACCCGGCGGCACGCACGGCGACCCGCACCTGACCTGGTTCCAGCGGCGTCTCCGCCACCGGCACCAGCGCCAGGTCGTCGATGCTGCCGGTGCCGACATCCTCCAGCCGCCAAGGGCCGTCCGGAGCGGCGAGCGCCCGGTCCACGCGGGTCAGGCGGGGAGCGAGCAGCACCCCGGCGCGCACCGCGACCTCCGACTCGTCCGCCAGGCTTCCGTCCCACGACCCGTCCGCGTCGACCAGGACGAACCGGCCGGGGTGCTCGGCCTGCGCGGAGCGGACCAGCCCCCACACGGCGGCGTGAGCGGGATCGACGACGTCGCCTGGCACAGCGGCCACCGCACCCCGGGTGACGACGACGAGCGGCGCATCCCCTTGGTGCGCCTGGATGGCCGTCAAGACCTCCAAGGTGCTCCGCAGCGCCGCTTCGGCCGGGTCACCCTCGTGGTCCTGCACGTGGTGCACCACTTCGGCACTCGTCTCCGCGTCCACGGGGTGCCAGGTGAGGTGGTGCAGGTCCTGGGTGTCGGTGAACGCCCGCACCGACAGGGAGTCGATCACGAGGACCGGGTTGCCCTCGGGGTCGGCGGCGGCGATCCGGTAGTGATCGGGGCCTCCTGAAATCTTCACGTGCAGACTGCGCGTGAAGGTTGCACGGAGAACACTTCCGGAGAAGGCGAACGGCAACCGGGCCGGGCCGTCCGGGGCCAGCAGCGCGATCGAGTGCAGGGCCGCGTCCAGCAGGGCGGGGTGCACCGGGAACCGGTCGCCGGCGGGGACCTCCACCTCGGCGTACACCGCGTCACCCGCGCGCCAAGCGGCGGTGACGCCCTGGAACGCGGGTCCGTAGTCGAAGCCCAGGGCGGCGAAGGTGTCGTACAGGTCGGTCACGTCGAGCGGTTCGGCATCCGCGGGGACGACCGGACTCGCCGACACGGGAGGGGCGTCGCCGAGCATGCCGGTGGCGTGCCGGACCCACTCGTCGCCGTGGGAGTGCACGGCGACGGAACGCCGGCCGTTGTCATCGAGGGCTCCCACCACGACCTGGAGTCGCACAGGGGTGTGGTCGAGCACGAGCGGCGCTTCCAGCACGAGTTCGTGCACCGCGCCCGCGCCGACCACCTCGGCGGCGTGCGCGGCCAGCTCCAGGAACGCGGTCCCGGGCAGCAGGACCCGGCCGCGCACGGAGTGGTCGGCCAGCCACGGGTGGGTGGACAGCGACACCGTGCCGGTCAGCGCCGCGCCGCCGTCGGGCAGCTCCACGGCCGTGGTCAGGACCGGGTGGTCGCCGGTCGCGGCGGTGCTCGGGCGCAGCCAGAAGGGCTGCCGCTGGAACGGGTAGCCGGGCAGCGTCGCGGGTGTGACGCCGGCCGGGACCAGCGGGCGCCAGTCCACCTCGACACCCTGCACGTGCAGTCTGGCGAGTGCAGTGTGCAACTCGCGCGGTCGGTCGCGGCGCAGGGTCCCGGTGACCAGGACGTCCCGCCCGTCGGCACTCTCCTCGACCGCCGCTGTCAGCACCGGGTGCGGGCTGACCTCGACGAACACCCCGTGCCCGGTGTCGAGCAGGGTGGTCACCGCGCGGTCGAACAGCACCGGTTCCCGCAGGTTGCGGTACCAGTACTGCGCGTCCGCCCGCTCCACCACCCCATCGCTGACCGTCGAGTAGAACGGGATCCGAGCCTCCAGCGGCGTGATCCCCGCCAGATCGCTCAGCAGCCGGTCCCGCAGCACCTCGACCTGAGGCGAGTGCGCTGCATAATCCACCGGGATCCGGCGAGCCCGCACATCCTCCCGCGCCACCAACGCGTCCAACGCCGCCGGCTCGCCCGACACCACCACACTCGTGGGCGAGTTCACCACCGCAACCGTCAACCCGCTCAACAACGGCGAGTCCGGCGGCAACGCCACCGACACCATCCCACCCAGACCCGAGATGGCCACCAACGCCTTACTCCGCAACGCAACCACTCGTGCGGCATCTTCCAGGGACAGAGCCCCGGCCACGTAAGCCGCCGCGATTTCACCCTGCGAATGCCCCACCACCGCGTCCGGCTCGACACCGCGAGACCGCCACAACGCGGCCAAGCCGACCATCATCGCGAACAACGCGGGCTGGACCACATCCACCCGATCCAAGTCGCCGCCGCTCAGAACCTCCACCAGCGACCACTCCACGTGCGGAGCAAAGGCTTCCGCGCACGCGTCGATCGCCTCGCGGAACACCGGCTCGGCCGCATACAGCTCACGGCCCATCCCGATCCACTGCGCGCCCTGGCCAGGAAACACGAACACCGTCTTGCCGGGCACGCCGACCTCGCCGGTGACCAGGCCGGGCGCACTCGCGCCACGGGCCAGGGCGGCCAGGCTGTCGACGTGGTCGTCCAGGATGACCGCCCGGTGTTCGAAGTGGGTCCGGTTGAGCAGCGCGGCACCGATGCTCACGGCGGGCGCGTCGACCGTGGCGAGGCGTTCTGCGTGCGCGGCGAGCGCCTGCGGCGTGCGGGCGGACAGCAGCCACGACACGTCGCCGTCCACAGTGGACTCGGGCTCGGCCGGGACCTGTTCCACGATCACGTGCGCGTTGGTGCCGCTGATGCCGAACGACGACACGCCCGCGCGGCGGGGCCGGTCGGTGTCCGGCCACGGGGTCGGCTCGGTGAGCAGGGAGACCCGTCCGGCGGTCCAGTCGACGTGGGTCGTGGGCCGGTCCACGTGCAGGGTGCGCGGGAGGACGCCGTGCCGCATCGCCATGATCACCTTGATCACGCCCGCGACACCGGCGGCGGCCTGGGTGTGCCCGAGGTTGGACTTGACCGACCCCAGCCACAGCGGCTCGGCGCGGTCGGCTCCGTAGGTGGCCAGCAGGGCTTGGGCCTCGATGGGGTCACCGAGGGTGGTGCCGGTGCCGTGCGCCTCCACGACGTCCACATCGGACGGTTCGAGCCGGGCGCTGTGCAACGCCTGGCGGATCACGCGTTCCTGCGCGGGACCGTTGGGCGCGGCCAGGCCGTTGGACGCGCCGTCCTGGTTCACCGCGCTGCCCCTGACCACGGCCAGCACGCGGTGGCCGTTGCGCCGGGCGTCGGACAGGCGTTCCAGCAGCAGCAGTCCTGCGCCCTCGCTCCAGCTCGTGCCGTCGGCGGCGTCGGCGAAGGCCTTGACCCGCCCGTCCGGGGCCAGGCCGCGCTGCCGCGAGAACTCCACGAACCCGGCCGGGGTCGCCATCACGGTCACCCCGCCGGCCAGCGCCAGCGTGCACTCCCCGGCGCGCAGGGCCTGCGCGGCGAGGTGGATCGCGACCAGCGACGACGAGCACGCCGTGTCCACCGACACCGCCGCGCCTTCCAGGCCCAGCAGGTAGGACACCCGGCCGGACGTGGCACTGGTGGCGATCCCGGTGGCGAGGAACCCTTCGAGGTCCGGCGGCGGCTGGGCCGCGTACCCGGAGGACCACACGCCGGTGAACACGGCGGTTCGGCTGCCGCGCAACGAGGTCGGGTCGATCCCGGCGTGCTCGAACGTCTCCCAGGCGGTCTCCAGGAGCACCCGCTGCTGCGGGTCCATCGCCAACGCCTCACGCGGCGAAATCCCGAAGAACGCGGCGTCGAAGCCGGCGCCGTCGTCGAGGAACCCGCCCCGGTTGGTGTAGGTGGTGCCAGGTCCGCCGTCCGGGTCGAGGGTGACCTCCCAGCCCCGGTCGGTCGGGAACTCGCCGGTCGCGTCCACGCCCTGCGACACCAGCCGCCACAGGTCGTCGGCCGACCCGACACCGCCGGGGTAGCGGCAGCCGATGCCGATCACGGCGATCGGTTCGCGGGCGGCCTCCTCCACCTCGGCCAGCCGCCTGCTCATCACCCTCAGGTCGGCGGTGGCGCGCTTGAGGTAACCCCGGAGCTTGTCTTCGTCGGCCATGCCCTACTCCCCCGCCTCGCGGTGCTCGCCGGATCGGATGACCTGGGTCTTGCGGTGCTCGTCGTCGAGGATGTCGAACAGCTCGCTGTCGGTGACGTCGTCGAGGTCGTCGTCGGACGAGCCGCGCCTTGCCGTCCACGACGCCAGCAGGTCCGCCAGGCGCGCGGCGATCTCGTCGTGGTCGGCGGTCGTCGCGGTGTCCAAAGTGGACTTGAGCCTGTCGAGCTCGGCCAGCACCGGGTCCGGTGCCGCCGCGCCCAGGCGGTCGCGCACGTGGTCGGCGAGGCGTTCGGGGGTCGGGTGGTCGAAGACCAGCGTGGCGGGCAGCGGCAAGCCGGTCTCGGCGGTGAGCCGGTTGCGCAGCTCGACGGCGGTCAGCGAGTCGAACCCGAGGTCCTTGAACGGCAGGCGCGGGTCGATGGCCGAGGTGTGGCCCAGGACGTGGGCGACCGCGCGCAGCACCACCTCCCGCACGTCCGTGGTCGGGTCGGCGGTGCGGTGGCGCGGGCGGACCATCGAGCGCAGCACCGCGGGCGGGTCGGTGACGCGGCGCAGGGCCGGCAGGTCGAACCGGATCGGCACCAGCGCGGGTTCCCCGGCCGTGATGGCGGCGTCGAACAGCTCCAGGGCGGCGTCGATGTCCAGCGGCGCCACACCCGCGCCGGCGATCCGCCGCCGGTCGACGTCGGTGAGCTTGTCGGTCATGCCGCTGTGCGCCCACTGGCCCCACGCCAGCGACACCGCCGGCAGGCCGAGGGCGTGCCGGTGGGCGGCCAGGCCGTCGAGGAACGCGTTCGCGGCGGCGTAGTTGGCCTGCCCCGGTCCGCCGAGCACCCCGGCGGCCGAGGAGAACAGCACGAACGCCTCCAGGTCGCCGGCCAGCTCGTGCAGGTGCCGGGCGGCGTCGGCCTTGGGTGCCCAAACGGTGGCCAGCCGGTCGGCGTCCAGGGCTTCGACCACACCGTCGTCCAGCACGCCCGCCGCGTGCACGACCGCCGTGACCGGGTGTTCGGCGAGCAGCCGGGCCACGGCGTCGCGGTCGCCCACGTCGCAGGCGACGACCACGGCACCCAACTCGGCGGCCAGTTCGGCGGCACCCGGTGCGTCCGGCCCACGCCGACTGGCCAGGACCAGGCGGGTGACGCCGTGGTGGGTGACGAGGTGGCGGGCGATCACCGCGCCCAGGCCGCCCGTGCCGCCGGTGACGAGCACCGTGCTGTCGGGGCCGAAGGTGGAGGGCAGGGCGGCGAGTTCGGCGCGTTCCAGGCGGGGGACGTGGGTCCGGCCGGCCCGCACCGCCACTTCCGGCTCGTCGCCCACGGCCGGCCTCGGGTCCGCGCTGCCGGCAAGGTCCGCACTGCCGGCGAGGGCAGCGGTGTCAGCGAGGGCAGCACTGCCGGCAAGGTCCGCACCGCTGGCTAGGGCAGCGGTGCCGGCGAGATCCGCGCTGCCGGCGAGATCCGCGCCGCCGGCGAGATCCGCGCCGCCGGCGAGATCCGCGCCGCCAGCAAGGTCCGCGCTGCCAGCGAGGGCAGCGGTGCCGGCAAGGTCCGCGCTGCCAGCGGGGGCGGCGGCGGTGTCGGCGAGGGCGAGACGGCCCGGGTGTTCGGCGGCGGCCGAGCGGACCAGGCCCCAGATGGCGGCGGCCTGCGGGTCCACGTCCTCGCCGTGCACCGATACGGCGTTGCGGGTGACCACCACCAGGCGGGTGTCGCCCGGTGTGGCGAGGAAGTCCTGGAGGGTTCGCAGGGTTTCCGCCGGGTCCGTGGCGTGGTGGTAGTGGTCGGACGTCCGGGCTTGGGGGGTGGGGATCTCGGGCCAGGTGACCCGGTACAGGGCGTGGTCGCGCCGGGCCGCGGGTGCGCGCAGGGTCAGCGACTCGATCGCGGCGGCCGGTTCGCCGGACGGGCCGACCAGGCTGACGCGGTAGGAGTCGGGGCCGGTGGCGGTCAGCCGGGCGCGGGCGGTGGTGCGGCCGGTCGCCCACACGGCCACCCCGGTGAACGAGAACGGGACCTTCGGGCGGTCGTCGGCGATCGTGACGGCTTGCAGGACGGCGTCCAGCAGGGCGGGGTGCAGCGTGAACCGGTCGGCGTCGGCGGGCAGCTCGACCTCGGCGAACAGGTCCTCGCCCGCCCGGCGGACCGCGCGCAGCCCGCGGAAGGTCGGCCCGTACTCGAAGCCCGCGTCGGCCAGGGTGTCGTGGAACCCGTCGAGGTCGACCGCCTCACCGGCTTCGGTCCACAGCTGCGGCGGCGTGCTGTCGGTGGTCAGCGTGCCGGTGGCGTGCCGCAGCCAGTCGCCGTCGGTGTGGGAGTGCACGGTGACACTGCGCCCGCCCTCCGCCGGCGGACCGACCGTGACCCGCACGTCGACCGCGTCCGACACCACCAGCGGGGCCTCCAGCACCAGCTCCCCGACCACCGGGCAACCCACCTGCCGGCCCGCCCGGAGGGCCAGTTCCACGAACGCCGTCCCCGGCAGCACCGCGGACCCCAGGACCGTGTGCTCGGCCAGCCACGGCTGGGTGCCCGGCGACAACCGCCCGGTGAGCACCACGCCCTGATCGTCCGGCAGCTCCACCACCGCCCCCAACAGCGGGTGGTCGGCGGTGCCGAGGCCTGCTCCCGTGACGTCGGCCGCTGCGGTCGGCGTCAACCAGAACCGCTCCCGTTGGAACGCGTACGCGGGCAGGTCGGCGTGCCCGGTCGGCAGGATCCACTCCGCGCCCTCGACCCACGCACGGCCCAACGCGGCGAGGACGCGGTCTTCGTCGTCGCGCCGCATCACGCCGTTGGGCACCAGCGACGGGTGCGGGCCGATCTCCAGCAACGCCGTGACCCCGTTGCCCCGCAACCACTCCAGCGCCGCGCCGAACCTCACCGTCTCCCGCACCTGCCGCACCCAGTACTCAGGCGTAGCCATGTCGGCAGGCTCACCCGCCACGGTGGAGACGATCGGGGTCGTGGGCGGGTGATAGGTCAGGCTTTGAGCGACCTCCGCGAACTCGGCCAACATCGGCTCCATGCGCGGCGAGTGGAACGCATGGCTCACCGACAGCCGCCGGGCCTCCCACCGACTCGCAACCGCCAGCACCGCGTCCTCATCACCGGAGATCACCACCGCGTCAGGCCCGTTGACCGCCGCAATGGCCACACCCTCCGGCAGCACCTCCCGGACTTCCGCCTCCGACGCGCGGACAGACACCATCGCCCCGCCCGGCGGCAACTCCTGCATCAACCGGCCCCGCGCGGACACCAACGTGCAGGCGTCCTCCAAGCTCAACACCCCGGCGATGTGGGCAGCGGCGATCTCCCCGACCGAATGCCCCACCAGGTAGTCGGGAGTCATCCCCAACGACTCGACCAACCGGTACAACGCCACCTCGACCGCGAACAACCCCGCCTGCGTGTACCGGGTCTGGTCGAGATCGACCTCCCACAGCCGCAAGCCGAGCTTCCCGCACACCTCGTCCAAGGCCTGCGCGAACACCGGGTGGGCGTCGTAGAGACCTCGCCCCATGCCGGCCCACTGCGCGCCCTGGCCGGAGAACACGAACGCGGACTTGCCGTCGTGCGCCTCGACAAGAGCGTCACCCCGCGCCACGGCGTCGAGGTCGGCGGCGAGCCGGTCCGGGTCGGTGAGCGCCACCCGGTACGGCAGCCTTGCACGGGACGCGAGCGCCGCACCCGCCGCCGGGTCGTCGACGAAGTCCCGCAGCCGCAAAGCCTGATCCCGCAACGCTTCCGGCGACTTCGCCGACAGCAGCCACGGCACCCACTCCGGGGTGGTGACCGGCTCGGGCTCGGCCTGCTCCAGGATCACGTGGGCGTTGGTGCCGCTGATGCCGAAGGACGACACGCCCGCGCGACGCGGCCGGTCGTGCGCGGGCCACGGTGTCGTCTCGGTGAGCAGCCGCACGTCGCCGCTGTCCCAATCGACGTGCGTGGTCGGCTGGTCGACGTGGAGGGTGCGCGGCAGGGTGCCGTGCCGCATGGCCTCGATCATCTTGATCACGCCCGCGACCCCCGCGGCGGCCTGGGTGTGGCCGATGTTCGACTTCACCGAGCCCAACCACAGCGGCTCCGCACGGTCCTGTCCGTAGGTGGCCAACAGCGCCTGCGCCTCGATCGGGTCACCCAGCGTCGTGCCGGTCCCGTGCGCTTCGACAACGTCCACATCGGACGGTCGCAAGTCCGCATTGGCCAACGCCTGCCGGATGACCCGCTCCTGCGAAGGACCGTTCGGAGCCGTCAACCCGTTCGACGCACCATCCTGGTTCACCGCCGTGCCCCGCAACACCGCCAACACCCGGTGGCCGCGCCGGCGGGCATCGGACAGCCGCTCCAGCAGCACCAGACCCGCGCCCTCCGACCACCCGGTGCCGTCGGCCGCGTCCGCGAACGCCTTGATCCGCCCGTCCGGGGCCAGACCGCGCTGGCGGGAGAACTCCACGAACCCGGACGGGGTCGCCATCACCGTCACCCCGCCCGCCAGCGCCAGGTCGCACTCCCCCGACCGCAGCGCCTGCGCCGCCAGGTGCATCGCCACCAGCGACGACGAGCACGCCGTGTCCACCGACACCGCCGGACCTTCCAGCCCGAGCAGGTAGGACACCCGACCCGAAGTGACACTGGTGGCCGTGCCGGTGGCCAGGTAGCCCTCCAGGTCGGCGGGCTGCGTCCCGCCGCCGTAGCCGGACGACCAGATGCCCGTGAAGACACCGGTCCGGCTGCCGTGCAACGAAGTTGGGTCGATCCCCGCGTGCTCGAACGTCTCCCACGCCGTCTCCAACAACACCCGCTGCTGCGGGTCCATCGCCAACGCCTCACGCGGCGAGATCCCGAAGAAGGCCGCGTCGAAGTCGGTGGCGTCGGCGAGGAACCCGCCGCGCGTGGTGTAGGTGGTGCCCGGACCGCCGTCCGAGTCGTAGCTGACGTCCCAGCCGCGATCGGTCGGGAACTCGCCGGTCGCGTCCACGCCCTGCGACACCAACCGCCACAGCTCCGCCGCCGACCCGACACCGCCTGGGTAACGGCAGCCCATCCCGACCACCACGACCGGATCGCCGGTCACCGCCGCGACCGCCGGCTTCTCGACCTCTCGCCGCGCGCCCAGCAACACTTCGCGCAGGTGCTCGGCCAAGCCGGCCGGTGTCGGGTGGTCGAAGACGAGGGTCGCGGGCAGTGGCACGCCGAGTGCGGCGGACAGGCGGTTGCGCAGCTCGACGGCGGTCAGCGAGTCGAACCCGAGGTCCTTGAACGCCCGGCGCGGCGCGACAGCGTCGGACCGGCCCAGCACGACGGCGGTGTGCGAGCCGACCAGGTCGAGCACCACTGCGTGCTGCTCGGTCTCGGGTAGTGCCGTGAGCCGGTCCGCCCAGCCGGCGTCCGCGGTCCGGCGGGCGCGGCGAGTCAGGCCGCGCAACGCCGGGGCGGTCAGGTCGAGACGGGCGGGCACCAGCGCGGGACTGCCGTCGCCCAGGGCGGCGTCGAACAGGGCCAGCGCGTGTTCGGTGGACATCGGCACGACACCCGAGCGTTCGAGGCGGCGGCGGTCGGCCTCGGTGAGGTGCCCGGTCAGGCCGCTGTCCTGCGCCCACTGGCCCCACGCCAGCGACACCGCGGGCAGGCCGAGGGCGTGCCTGTGGGCGGCGAGGGCGTCCAGGAAGGCGTTGGCGGCGGCGTAGTTGGCCTGACCGGGGCCGCCGAGCACCCCGGCGGCCGAGGAGAACAGCACGAACGCCTTCACGTCGCCGACCAGCTCGTGCAGGTGCCACGCGGCGTCGACCTTCGGCCGCAGCACGTCGTGCAGGCGTTGCGAGGTCAGCGAGGCCACCACACCGTCGTCCAGCACACCGGCCGCGTGGACCACGGCGGTCAGGTCGGGGATCGACGCGAGCACGTCGGCCAGCGCGGCCCGGTCGGTGACATCGCACGCCACGACCGACACGTCCGCGCCCTCGATCTCCACCGTGCCGCCCCGACGACCCAGCAGCACCAGCCGCCGCACGCCGTGCCGGGCCACCAGGTGGCGGGCCAGCAGCAGGCCTAGGGTGCCGGTGCCGCCGGTGATCAGCACGGTGCCGTCCGGGTCGAGTGCGCCGGGTTGCGCGGCGACCCGGTCGAGCCGAGCCGCGAGCACCGCGTCACCGCGCACCGCGACCTGGAACTCGTCGGCCGGCACCCGGACTTCGCCGTCGTGGTCCACGTCCACCAGCGCGAACCGGCCAGGGTGTTCCGCTTCGGCCGCCCTGACCAGACCCCACACCGTCGCGGCGGCGGGGTCGCTCCCGTCTACCGCGCCGCGCGTGACGACGGCGAGCTTGCCGTCCTCCGACGTGCGCAAGAAGTCCTGGACGACGGCCAGGGTCTGTTCGGCGAGGGTGTGCGCGGCCTCAGCCGGGTCAACGCCGGTCGGAGTGATCACGCGGTGAACTATCGTTCCAGGAACGATAGTTGCCGGGACGAGCGAAGTGGTGACGGGCACCCAGTCCAGGCGGAACAGGCGGTGGTCCCTGGCCTGGAAGTCCGCCGTCATCGGCCGCACGGTCAGCGCGTCCACGACGGCCACGGGTTCGCCCGCGTCGGTCGCCAGCACGACCCGGTAGGTGTCGCTCCCGGTCGGGGTGAGCCGGACCCGGGCCGCCGACACACCCGGCTTGAGCACCGCGACCCCGGCGAACGTGAACGGCACGGTACCGGCGGCGACCAGCGTGAGGGGCTGCAACGCGGCGTCGAGCAGGGCCGGGTGCAGGTCGAAGGCGTCCTCGATCGGCAGCGCGACCTCGGCGAGGAGGTCGTCACCGTGCCGCCACACCGCGCGCACACCCTCGAACGCCGGACCGTACTCGTAGCCGCGGGCGGCGAGGTCGTCGTAGAAGCCGGTGAGGTCCACCGGTTCGGCGTCCGACGGCCAGCTCCACTCCGGTGTGCCGGGGACGTCGGCGCCGAGCGTGCCGCGCGCGTGCCGCACCCAGGTGTCGTCCTCGCGGGAGTGGATCGTGACCTCGTCCCCCTTGACCACCACCTGGACGGACACCGGGCCGCCCAGCACCATCGGGCTCTCCAGCAGCAGTTCCCGGACGACGGGCCGGCCGACCCGGCTCCCGGCCCGCAGAGCCAGTTCCAGGAACCCGGTGCCCGGCAGCAGCACGGACCCGTGGACGGTGTGGTCGGCCAGCCACGGCTGGGTCGCCGTGGACAGCCGCCCGGTGAGCACCACACCCCGCCCGGCGGCCAGGTCCACGGCCGCGCCGAGCAGCGGGTGGTCGGTCGCGTCGAGCCCGGCGGCGGTGACGTCCCCCGAGCCCGTCGAGGGGGTCATCCAGTAGTGCTCGTGCTGGAACGGGTAGGTCGGCAGGTCCACCGGAGCGGCGGGCACGGGCCAGCGGACGTCCACGCCGGCGACGAACAGCCGGGCGGCGGCGGTGTCGAAGTCGCTGTGGTCGCGGCGGAGCGTGCCGACGGACGGGACGTCCAGGGCGGGCACCAGCACCGGGTGCGGGCTGACTTCGACGAACAGGTGCCCCGCCAACGCCTCCACGGCCCGGTCGAACCGCACCGGCTCCCGCAGATTCCGATACCAATACTCCGCGTCGGCTCGCTCCACCAGCCCGTCAACCACGGTCGAGTAGAACGGAACCCGGGCTTCCAGCGGCGTGATGTCCGCCAGATCCTCCAACAGGCGCTCGCGCAGCACCTCGACCTGAGGCGAATGCGCTGCATAACTCACCGGGATCCGCCGAGCCCGCACGTCCTCCCGCGCCAACAACGCGCCCAACGCGGCCGGCTCACCCGACACCACCACGCTGGTCGGCGAGTTCACCACCGCGACCGTCAGCCCAGCCAACAGCGGTGAATCCGACGGCAACGCCACCGACACCATCCCACCAAGGCCCGAAATCGCCACCAAAGCCTTGCTCCGCAACGCAACCACTCGTGCGGCATCTTCAAGTGAAAGCGCCCCAGCCACATAAGCCGCCGCGATCTCACCCTGCGAGTGCCCCACCACAGCATCAGGCTCAACACCACGAGAACGCCACAACGCGGCCAAGCCGACCATCATCGCGAACAACGCGGGCTGGACCACATCCACACGGTCCAGATCGCCGCCGTTCAACACCTCTACCAGCGACCACTCCACATGCGGCGCAAGGGCCTCCGCACACGCATCGATCGCCTCGCGGAACACCGGCTCCTGCGCATACAGCTCCCGGCCCATCCCGACCCACTGCGCACCCTGGCCCGGGAAGACGAAGACTGTTGGCCGCTCCTCAGCGACACCGGTCACCACGTCATCCCCGAGAATCACCGCTCGGTGGGGGAAACGGGCGCGCGTGGCGAGAGCCTGGCCAATCCCGATCGTGTCAGGATGGCCCGCCGCGAACTCACGGATGCGCCGGACCTGCTCGTGCAGAGCCGATTCCGACTTCGCCGAGACCACCCACGGCAACTCAGCGACAGTCACAGGAGTTTCTGGGGCCTGCTCCAGGATCACGTGGGCGTTCGTCCCGCTGACGCCGAAGGACGACACGCCGGCCCGGCGCGGATGACCGGTCTCCGGCCACGGCATCGCATCCGTGAGCAGTCGCACCTCCCCGGCGGACCAATCCACGTGCGGTGTCGGCTCGTCCACGTGCAGGGTCTTCGGCAGCACACCGTGCCGCAGGGCCATCACCATCTTGATCACACCGGCCACGCCCGCGGCGGCCTGGGTGTGCCCGATGTTCGACTTCACCGACCCCAACCACAACGGCTCGGCCCGATCAGCCCCATACGTGGCCAGCAACGCCTGCGCCTCGATCGGATCGCCCAGCCGCGTGCCGGTCCCGTGAGCCTCCACGGCGTCCACATCGGACGGCCGCAGACCCGCACTCGCCAAAGCCTGCCGGATCACCCGCTCCTGCGAAGGGCCATTCGGAGCGGTCAAGCCGTTCGACGCCCCGTCCTGGTTCACCGCCGAACCGGCCAACACCGCCAGCACCCGGTGGCCATTGCGACGCGCGTCGGACAGGCGCTCCAACAGCACCAGGCCCACGCCCTCGCCCCAGCCGGTCCCATCGGCCGACGCCGAGAACGCCTTGCACCGCCCGTCCGGCGACAGCCCGCGTTGCCGCGAGAACTCGGTGAACCCCAACGGGTTCACGATCACCGTGACACCACCGGCCAACGCCAGGTCGCACTCACCCGACCGCAGCGCCTGCGCCGCCAGGTGCATCGCCACCAGCGACGACGAGCACGCGGAGTCCACTGACAGGGCCGGGCCACGCAGGCCCAGGTGGTAGGCGACCCGGCCGGACGTCACGCTCGGCGAGATCCCAGTGGCCAGGTAACCCTCGGCGTCCCGAGGCGCGAGGTCGGCGTTGCCCCCGTACCCGGAGGACCACAGGCCGGTGTACACGCCGGTTTGGCTGCCCCGCAACGAGGTCGGATCGATCCCAGCCTGCTCGAACGTCTCCCAGGCGGTCTCCAACAGCACCCGCTGCTGCGGATCCATCGCCAACGCCTCACGCGGGGAGATCCCGAAGAAGTCGGCGTCGAACCCAGCCACACCCGACAGGAACCCACCGGACCGGGTGTAACTCGTCCCGGGATGATCCGGGTCAGGGTGGTACAACCGCTCCAAGTCCCACCCACGGTCGACCGGGAAACCGCCGATCGCGTCCACGCCATCCGTCACGAGCCGCCACAAGTCCTCCGGCGAGCCGACTCCGCCCGGCAGACGGCATCCCATGCCCACGATCACCACGGGGTCGTCGTCCACCGCCTTGACGGTCGGGGCGACCACCTCCCGCTGAGTGCCCGCGATCTGGTGACGCAGGTGGTCGGCCAGCTCCTCGGGTGTCGGGTGGTCGAAGACGAGGGTGGCGGGCAGGCGCAGGCCGGTCGCCGACGCCAGCCGGTTGCGCAGTTCCACGGCCGTGAGCGAGTCGAACCCGAGGTCCCGGAACGCCAGCCGGGCGGTGACCGCGGCGGCGTCGGTGTGGCCGAGCACGGCCGCGGTGTGGGTGGTGACCAGTGCCAGCAGGTCGGTTTCCGGTGCGGCGGGCGGTGGGAGTGCACGGGTGGACTTGGTTGTCAGGTGGGCGGTGGTCACGGTGGGCTGGCCGCCGGCCAGGGCCGCGTCGAACAGTGCCAGCGCCTGTTCGGTGGTCATCGGCGCGATGCCGGCGCGGGCGAAGCGCTCCTTGTCCGTCGCGGTGAGGTGCGCGGTCATGCCGCTGCTCTGCGCCCAATAACCCCACGCCATCGACACGGCGGGCAGGCCCAGCGCGTGGCGGTGGCGGGCCAGGGCGTCGAGGTAGGAGTTGGCCGCCGCGTAGTTGGCCTGGCCCGGCGTGCCCAGCACGCCGGCGGCGGCGGAGAACAGCACGAACGCGTCCAGGTCGGCGGTCAGCTCGTGCAAGTGCCAGGCGCCGTCCACCTTGGGCCGCAGCACGCGGTCCAACTGCTCGACGGTGAGCCCGTCCACCACACCGTCGTCGAGCACGCCGGCCGCGTGCACCACCGCCGTCAAGTCGGGGATCGATGCCACCAACTCCGCTACCTGCGCACGGTCCGACACATCACACGCCACCACCCGCACGTCGGCGTCCAACTCCGGCGCGGTGCCGCCACTGCGGCTCACGAGCACCGATCGCCGAACCCCGTGCCGGGCAATCAAGTGCCGAGCCAACTCCAGGCCCAGCGTCCCGGTGCCACCGGTGATCAACACCGTGCCGTCGGACAGGTCGGGCACGGTGAGCACGAGCTTGCCGGTGTGCCCGGCCTGGCTCATCAGCCGGAACGCCTCCGCCGCCCGCCGGACGTCCGTGGTCGCGATCGGCGGCAGCCGGAAGATGCCCTCGGCGAACAACCGCAGCACCTCGCCCAGCACCTCACCCAGGTGCACGGGGTCGACGTCGTTGAGGTCGAACGCCCGGTAGTCCACGCCTTCGGGAGCACGGACATCGGTCTTGCCCATCTCCACGAACCGCCCGCCCGGCGCGAGCAACCGCAGCGAAGCATCGGTGAACTCACCCGCGAGCGAGTTCACCACCACGTCCACCTGCGGGAACCGCTGCTCGAATTCCAAGGTCCTCGACGACCCGATGTGGTCCTCGTCCAACCCCAAGCCCCGCAACACGTCCCACTTGCCCGGACTCGCCGTCGCGAAGACCTCCGCGCCCAGGTAACGCGCCAACTGGATCGCCGCCGTCCCGACACCGCCCGCGCCGGAGTGGACCAGCACGCGGTCACCGGGTCCGACTCGACCCAGGTCCACGAGACCGTGCCAGGCCGTCAGGAAGGCCACCGGCACCGCCGCCGCCTGCCCGAACGACCACCCGTCCGGAACCGGGGCCAGCAACCGGTGGTCCGCCACCGCACGCGGCCCGAACGCGCCCGGCACCAACCCGAACACCCGGTCCCCAGGCTGTAGGGAAACCCCAGGACCGACTTCCACAACCGTCCCGGCGGCCTCACCGCCCAGCAGCGCCGCCCCCGGGTACATCCCCAGCGCGACCAGCACGTCCCGGAAGTTCACGCCCGCCGCGCGCACCCGAACACGCACCTGACCCGATTCCAGCGGCGATTCCGCGACGTCGGCGAACATCAGGTCGTCCAGGCTGCCCGTGCCGGACTCGACCAGCCGCCACGGACCGTCGAGGGACAGCGGTCGCGGGCTGAACGACGTCTGCCGGGGCACGACCGCCGTGCCGCCGCGCACGGCCAGCTCCGGCTCATCGCCCGCCACGGCGGCGGCGGTCGCGGCCTGCTCGGGCGTAGCATCCCCGTCCAGCTCGACCAGCGTGAACCGCCCGGGATGCTCGGCGGCGGCACTGCGGACCAGGCCGCGCACGGCCGCACCCGCCGGGTCGTTCGCGCGGACGGGCACCGCCAGGCGGGCGGGGTCGTCGGAGCGCAGGTGGTCCTGCACGAGGGCCAGGGCCTGCCGGGTGAGGGCGTGCACCGACCCGGCGTCCGGCGTCCCGGTGAGGACCGGCGCCAGTCGCACCGGCACGGGTGCGGACTCGGTCAACGGCACCCAGCCCGTCCGCAGCAGCGTGGTCTGGGCGGCCGGGCGCACGGTGAGCGTGTCGATGGTCGCCACCGGCGCGCCCGCGAGGTCGGTCACGGCCGCGGTGAAGGTGTCCGGTCCGGTGCGGGACAGGTGAACTCGGGCCGTGGAGACGCCCTGCGCGTGCACGGCCACGCCCGTCAGGGAGAACGGCAGGCGCACGCGGTGGTCCGGGTGGAGCAGGATCACCGGTTGCAGCGCCGCGTCCAGCAACGTCGGGTGCAGGCCGAAGCCGGTGCCGTCGGGCACGTGGACCTCGGCGAACACCTCGTCGTCACCGTGCTGGAGCGTGCGGACGCCGCGGAACGCCGGGCCGTACTGGTAGCCAAGGGCCGTGAGGTGGTCGTAGAAGGCGTCCGGGTCGACCTGTGCGCCTGTGGGGGTCCACGGCGACACGGCGGCGGGGCGTTCCGGTTCCAGCGTCCCGGAGGCGTGACGGGTCCACTCGCCGTCGACCCGGGAATGCACCGACACCGGCCGCCGGCCCGCGTCGTCCGGCGCTCCCACGGACACCTGGACGTGGGTGGGTCGATCGGTGAGGGTCAGCGGGGCGTGCAGGACCAGGTCCGCCACGACCGGGTGCCCGAGCGCACGTCCGGCCGTGGTGACCAGCTCGACGAACGCCGTGCCCGGCAACAGGACCGTGCCTTCGACGGCGTGGTCGGCCAGCCACGGGTGGGTGCGGGTGGACAGCCGGCCGGTCAGCACCGCGCCTTCGTCCGGTAGTGGGACGAGGTCGTCGAGCAACGGGTGACCGAGGCTCGACTCCGTGGTGGTCGTGGTGAGCCAGTACCGGGTGCGCTGGAACGGGTATGTCGGCAGGCTGATCCGGCCCGGTGCCGCCGTGGCCAGGTCGTAGCCGTGGGCAATCAGTGCCGCCAGGGCCGTCCGGAAGTCACTGTGACCACGGCGAAGGGTGCCCACGGACGGAACATCCAGTGCAGGCAACAACACCGGGTGCGGGCTCACCTCGACGAACAGATGCCCCGCCAACGCCTCCACAGCCCGGTCGAACCGCACCGGCTCCCGCAGATTCCGATACCAGTACTCGGCATCCGCCCGCTCCACCAGCCCATCGACCACGGTCGAGTAGAACGGAATCCGGGCCTTCAGCGGCCTGACGTCCGCCAGATCCTCCAGCAACCGCTCCCGCACGGCCTCGACCTGCGCGGAGTGTGCTGCATAATCCACCGGAATCCGCCGAGCCCGCACGCCTTCCCGCGCGACCAACTCGTCCAACGCGGCCGGCTCACCCGACACCACCACGCTGGTCAGCGAGTTCACCACGGCGACCGTCAGCCCAGCCAACTCCGGCGAATCCGGCGGCAAGGCCACTGATACCATCCCACCCAACCCGGAGATCGCCACCAAAGCCTTGCTCCGCAACGCAACCACTCGTGCGGCGTCTTCCAGGGAGAGC
The DNA here is from genome assembly GCF_037401995.1 of Saccharothrix sp. CCNWYY140. NCBI lineage: Bacteria > Bacillati > Actinomycetota > Actinomycetes > Pseudonocardiales > Pseudonocardiaceae > Saccharothrix > Saccharothrix sp. CCNWYY140. The sequence continues at coordinate 35,891 of NZ_JBBEGC010000033.1, read as the reverse complement.
GCCCCAGCCACATAAGCCGCCGCGATCTCGCCCTGCGAGTGCCCCACCACTGCGTCCGGCTCAACACCACGAGACCGCCACAGCGCGGCCAAGCCGACCATCATCGCGAACAACGCGGGCTGGACCACATCCACACGGTCCAAGTCGCCACCGTTCAGAACCTCTACCAGCGACCACTCCACATGCGGCGCAAGGGCTCGCGCGCACGCGTCGATCGCTTCGCGGAACACCGGCTCGGTCTCGTAAAGGTCCCGGCCCATCCCGACCCATTGCGCGCCCTGGCCCGGGAACACGAAGACGGTCCGCCGCTTCTCAGCGACACCGGTCACCACGCCTGGGTGCTCACGACCCTCCGCCAGCGCATCCAGCGCAGCCGGGTCCAGCACCACCGCGCGGTGGTCGAAACGTGCCCGGACCGCCAGAGCCCGGCCGATCCCAGGCTGCTCAGGACGGTCGGCGAGGAAGTCGCGCAGCCGCGCGGCCTGCCGCCGCAAGGCCTCCGGAGTCTTCGCGGAGAGCAGCCACAGCGGGTCGTCGGTCTCGGCCTCGGAGGGCTCCGGCGCGTGTTCGAGGATGACGTGGGCGTTCGTGCCGCTGATCCCGAACGCGGACACGCCGGCCCGGCGCGGCCGACCGGTCTCCGGCCACGGCAGCGCATCGGTGAGCAGTCGCACGTTCCCGGCCGACCAGTCCACGTGCGGTGTCGGCTCGTCCACGTGCAGGGTCTTCGGCAGGACGCCGTGGCGCATCGCCTCGACGACCTTGATCACGCCCGCCATGCCGGCCGCGGCCTGGGTGTGGCCGATGTTCGACTTCACCGACCCCAACCACAGCGGCTCCGTACGACCAGCGCCGTACGTGGCCAACAACGCCTGCGCCTCGATCGGGTCACCCAGTGTCGTTCCGGTGCCGTGCGCTTCGACAACGTCCACATCGGACGGTTCCAGTCGAGCGTTCGCCAACGCCTGCCGGATCACCCGCTCCTGCGAAGGACCGTTCGGAGCCGTCAACCCGTTCGACGCACCATCCTGGTTCACCGCCGTGCCCCGCAGCACCGCCAACACCCGGTGACCGTGCCAGCGGGCGTCGGACAGGCGTTCCACCAGCACCAGGCCTGCGCCCTCCGACCACCCGGCCCCGTCGGCGGCGGCGGCGAAGGACTTGCTGCGACCGTCCGGCGCGCTCGCGCCCTGCCGGGACATCTCGGTGAACAGCGACGGGGTGGCGTTGATCGTCACGCCGCCCGCCAAGGCCAGGTCACACTCCCCCGACCGCAGCGCCTGTGCCGCCAGGTGCAACGCCACCAGGGACGACGAGCAGCCGGTGTCCAGCGACAGCGCGGGTCCTTCCAGGCCCAGCAGGTAGGCCAGGCGGCCGGAGCCGATGCTGGTCGCCGTGCCGGTGACCTGGTAGCCCTCCAGGTCGTCGGGGATCGGGCCGGCGGCGTACCCGGTGGACCAGATGCCGGTGAAGACGCCGGTCCGGCTGCCGTGCAACGAAGTCGGATCGATCCCGGCGTGCTCGAACGTCTCCCAGGCGGTCTCCAGCAACACCCGCTGCTGCGGGTCCATCGCCAACGCCTCGCGTGGCGAGATCCCGAAGAAGGCCGCGTCGAAACCGGCCGGGTCGGTCAGGAAGCCGCCGTGCCGGGTGGAGGAGGTGCGCGGGCGGGCCGCGGTGGGGTCGTGGAGGCGTTCCAGGTCCCAGCCGCGGTCGTCGGGGAACGGGCCGATGGCGTCCACGCCCTCGGACACCAGCCGCCACAGGTCCTCCGGCGACTCGACGCCGCCGGGGTAGCGGCAGCCCATGCCGACGATGGCGAGCGGTTCGTCGGTGGCTGCGGCTGAGGTGGTGACCGCCGGGGTGTCCTCGCCGCGCAGGTGGGCGGCGAGGCGTTGGGGTGTGGGGTGGTCGAAGACGAGGGTGGCGGACAGCTTCCGGCCCAGTGCCGCGCCGAGGCGGTTGCGCAGCTCGACCGCGGTGAGGGAGTCGAACCCGAGGTCCTTGAACGCCCGGCCGGTGTCGACGGCGTCCGGGGAGGCGTGTCCCAGGACGGCGGCCGTGTGCGTCCGGACCAGCGCCAGGACGTCCAGGCCGGGCCGCGCGACCGGCTCGACGCGTTCCTCGCGGACTCGGGCTTCGGGGAGGTCCGCGAGCAGGGTGCCGGGACGCTGCCGGGTGTAGGCGGGGGCGAACTGCGCCCAGTCCACCGGGGTGACCACCGCGTGCGGCACGTCCTGGTCGAGCACGTCCCGGAGTGCGGCGAGCGCCCGCCCGGAGGGCATCTCACCCAGGCCGAGCAGCCGCCGTTGGCGTTGGACCGACTCCAGCGCGGCCATGCCGCCTTCGGCCCAGATGCCCCACGCCACCGACGTGGTCGCCCGACCTTGCGCGCGGTGCCGGGCGGCGAGGGCGTCGAGGTAGGTGTTGCCGGCCGCGTAGGCGGCGCCGTGGCCGTCGCCCCAGATCCCGGCGGTCGAGGAGAAGAGCACGAAGGTGTCGAGGTCGGGGAGCAGGTCGGCCAGGTTGGCCGCGCCCGTGACCTTGGCGTCGATCACCTCCGCGAACCCGGCCAGGTCGTCGTCGGCCAGTCGGCTCGCCTTGATCGCGCCGGCGGCGTGGAACACCGACCGGACTTCGCCGACCTCGTCGAGCAGGGCGGCCAGCGCGGCGCGGTCGGTGACGTCGCACGCGGCCACCGTCACGCGGGTCCCGGTCAGGCCCAGGTGGGCTGGGTTCACACCGGTGCGGCTGACGAGGACGAGGTGTTCGGCGCCTTGGTCGGCCAGCCATCGGGCCACGCGGGTGCCGAGTGCGCCCGTGCCGCCGGTGATCAAGGTGGTGCCCTCCGGTCGCCAGGTGCGGACCGGTGGGGTCGGTCGGGCGCGGCGGAGTCTGCGGGCGAAGATGCCGTCCTCGCGGATCGACAGTTGGTCCTCCGGGCCGGTGAGCGCGGCGAGCAGTCTGCGCACGGCGGTCGGGTCGGGGGTGTCCGGGACGTCGACCAGGCCGCCCCAGCGGTCCGGGAACTCCAGCGCCGCCGAGAGGCCCACACCCCACACCAGCGCCTGTCGCGGATTGTCGCCGAACGCGCCGCGGGTCACGCACCACAGCGGCGCGGTCCGGTCGCGCACCGCCTCCAGGGTCCGGGCCAGGCCCACGGACACGGCCGGGTGGTCGGGGTGCGGCGACTCGTCGAAGGCCAGGAACGACAGCACGCCGTCCGCGTCGGTCTCGACGATCTCGACACCGTTGTCCCGCAACGCTTCCACCACGGCGTCCACCCACGGATGATCACCGTCCGGCGCGAGCACCGACCAGCGGCCTGTGGGGACTCCAGTGGCGGTCACGGGCGACCAAGCGACCTCGTAGCGCCACGGGTCGGCGGGTGTGGTCGGGGCGAGCCAGTGGGGTTCGTGCTGGAAGGCGTAGGTGGGCAGGTCCACGCGGCCGGCAGGCGGCAGGGCGGGCGTCCAGTCGACGTCCAAGCCGGCGACGAACAGGCGTCCGGCGGCGGTGAGGAACTCCTGGCGCGCAGCCCGGTCGCGGCGCAGGGTGCCGGTGACGACCGTGGCGTCGGCGAGCGCGGGCACCAGCACCGGGTGCGGACTCACCTCGACGAAGACGTCGTGGTTGGCGGACAGCGTGTCCACCGCCCGGTCGAACCGCACCGGCTCCCGCAGGTTCCGGTACCAGTACGCGGCATCCGCCCGCTCCACCAAACCGTCGACGACCGTGGAGTAGAACGGGATCCGGGGTTCGAGCGGACGGATGTCCCCCAGATCATGGAGGAGCCGGTCACGCACCGCCTCCACCTGAGCCGAGTGAGCCGCGTAGTCGACCGGGATCCGCCGAGCCCGCACACCCTCCCGCTCACACACGCCCAGCAGCTCGTCCAGGGCATCAGGCGCACCCGACACCACCACGCTGGACGCCGAGTTCACCACCGCCACCGACAGCCCAGACAACAGCGGCGAGTCCGGCGGCAGGGCCACCGACACCATCCCGCCCAAGCCGGAGATGGCCACCAAAGCCTTGCTGCGCAAAGCGACCACCCGCGCCGCGTCGTCGAGGGACAGCGCCCCGGCCACATACGCCGCCGCGATCTCACCCTGCGAGTGCCCCACGACCGCGTCCGGCTCGACGCCGTAGGAGCGCCACAGCGCGGCCAAGCCGACCATCATGGCGAACAACGCGGGCTGGACCACATCCACACGGTCCAACTCGCCGCCGTTCAAAACCTCGACCAGCGACCACTCCACGTGCGGCGCAAGGGCTTCGGCGCACGCGTCGATCGCCGCGCGGAACACCGGCTCGGTCGCGTACAGCTCCCGGCCCATGCCCACCCACTGCGCGCCCTGGCCCGGGAACACGAACACCGACTTGCCGGTCGCGCGCGGCGACTCGGCCGGTGGGATGGCGAGCAGTTCGGCGTGGTCCGCGCCGACGAGCACCACGCGGTGCGGGAACCTGGTCCGGCCGGCCAGTTCGCGGGCGATCACGGCGACCGACACGTCCGGGTGGGTGTGGGCGTACTCGCGCAGGCGGTCGACCTGGGTGCGCAGGGCGTTCTCGGTCTTCGCGCTCACGACCCACGGCACCGGCCGCTCCGGCGCGGGGTCGGCCGGGGCGGTGTCGTCCGGGGCCTGCTGGAGGACGAGGTGGGCGTTGGTGCCGCTGATGCCGAACGCCGACACGGCGGCCCGCCGGGGGCGACCGGTGTCCGGCCACGGGGTGGGCTCGGTGAGCAGGCGGACGTTGCCAGCCGACCAGTCGACGTGCGGTGTCGGCTCGTCCACGTGCAGGGTTCGGGGCAAGCGGGCGTGGCGGAGCGCCATCACCACCTTGATCACCCCGGCGACACCCGCGGCGGCCTGGGTGTGGCCGATGTTCGACTTCACCGACCCCAGCCACAGCGGTGCGGAGCGGTCGCGGCCGTAGGTGGCCAGCAGGGCGTGGGCTTCGATCGGGTCACCCAGGGTGGTGCCGGTGCCGTGCGCCTCGACGGCGTCCACATCGGACGATCGCAGGCCGGCGTTGGACAGTGCCTGGCGGATCACCCGCTCCTGCGACGGGCCGTTGGGCGCGGTGAGGCCGTTGGAGGCGCCGTCCTGGTTGACCGCGCTGCCCAGGACCACCGCCAGCACCCGGTGGCCGCGGCGGCGGGCGTCGGACAGGCGCTCCAGCAGCACCAGGCCCGCGCCCTCGCTCCAACTGGTGCCGTCGGCGGAGGCGGCGAACGGCTTGCTGCGGCCGTCCGGCGCGAGGCCGCGCTGACGGGAGAACTCGGTGAAGATGTCCGGGGTCGCCATGACCGTGACACCGCCGGCCAGCGCCAGGTCGCACTCCCCGGAGCGCAGTGCCTGGGCCGCGAGGTGCATGGCCACCAACGACGACGAGCACGCGGTGTCGACCGACAGCGCCGGCCCGCGCAAGCCCAGGTGGTAGGCGACCCGGCCGGAGGTGACGCTGGTGGCCGTGCCGGTGACGAGGTAGCCCTCCACGTCCTCCGGGACCGGCGTGCCGACGCCGTAGCCCGACGACCAGATGCCGGTGTAGACGCCGGTCCGGCTGCCGTGCAGGGACGTCGGGTCGATGCCGGCGTGCTCGAAGGTCTCCCAGGCGGTTTCCAGCACCAGGCGCTGCTGCGGGTCCATCGCCGACGCCTCGCGGGGCGAGATCCCGAAGAACTCGGCGTCGAAGCCGGCGACGTCGTCGAGGAACCCTCCCTTACTTACGGCGCTGGTGCGGGCGCTGCGCAGGTCGGGGTCGTGCAGGCGGGCCAGGTCCCAGCCCCGGTCGGTCGGGAAGTCGCCGATCACGTCCCCGTCCCGCTCGACCAGCCGCCACAGGTCCTCCGGCGAGCCGATCCCGCCCGGGAGTCGGCAGCCCATGCCGACGATGACGATCGGGTCGTCGTCGTTTTGGGTTTGGGCCGCTGTGGGTTCGGGGTCGTCGGGTCGGGTGCCGCGGAGGTGGGACAGCAGGGCGGCGGGCGTGGGGTGGTCGTAGATCAGGCCGGAGGGCAGGCGCAGGCCGAGTGCGCTGTTGACGCGTTCGCGCAGCTCGACGCCCATGACCGAGTCGAAGCCCAGCTCCTTGAAGGTGAGCGAGGGGTCGATGTCGGTGGGGTCGGCGTGGCCGAGGACGGCGGCGATGGCGGCGGTGACCTGCTCGCCGGGGTCGGACGGCTCGGGGGCCGGGTCTGGCTCTTCGTGCTGTACCGGGTCTTGCCGCTGTGCCGGGTCTTCTCGCTGTACCGGGTCGTCGATCCAGTGCGGGCGGCGTTGGAAGGCGTAGGTCGGCAGGTCCACCGGGTTCGTGGTCGACGGGAAGGCGGCGGTGAGGTCGACCTGCCCGCCAGCCACGAAGAGCCGGCCCACGGCGGCCAGGAAGTCCGCTCGTCCGCCCTGGTCGCGACGCAGGGTCCCGGTGAGCACGCTCCCCCGCTCGATCGCGGGCGTCAGCACCGGGTGGGGGCTCACCTCGACGAAGACGTCGTGGCCGGCGGCCAGCAACGCGGAGGTCGCCCGGTCGAACCGGACCGGCTCGCGCAGGTTGCGGTACCAGTAGGCGGCGTCCAGCCCGGCCGTGTCCAACGCCCCGCCGGTGACCGCCGAGTAGAACGGCACGCTCCCGGTCCGGGACCGCACATCGGCCAAATCGGCCAGCAGCCTTTCCCGAATGGCCGACACCTGAATCGAATGGGCCGCATAATCAACCGGAATGGCACGCGTCCGAATGCCGAGCCGCGCGCACTCCGCCGTCAACTCCGCCAAGGCGGCCGTCGAACCGGACACGACGACCGAATCCGCCGCATTCACGACCGCGACCGTCAACCGGTCTTCCCAACGCGCGACGAGTTCTTCGGCCGCGCCCACCGGAAGTGTGACGGAGGTCATTCCACCGCGCCCGGTCAACGACGTGAGCGCACGACTGCGCAACGCCACGACCCGGGCCGCGTCGGCCAATGACAATGCGCCCGCGACATGGGCGGCGGCGATCTCGCCCTGCGAATGGCCGACCACCGCATCGGGTTCGACGCCGTGCGAACGCCACAACGCGGCCAGGGAGACCATCATCGCGAACAACGCCGGCTGGACGACGTCCACGCGGTCCAGCGGGCCGTCCCGCAGGACGTCGACCAGGGACCAGTCGGTGTGCGGGGCGAGGGCCTCGGCGCACGCGTCGACCGCGGTGCGGAACACCGGCTCGGTCTCGTACAGCTCGCGACCCATGCCGACCCACTGCGCGCCCTGGCCTGGGAAGACGAAGACCGTGCGTCCCCGCTGGTCGGCGCGGCCGGTGATCAGGCCGGGTGCTTGGCGGCCTTCGGCGAGCGCGTCCAACGCCTGGTCACCGAGGACGACGGCACGGTGGGCGAAGTGGGTGCGCGTGGTGGCCAGGGCTAGGCCGATCCCAGCTGGTGACAGCTCGGGGTGGGCGGCGAGGTGGGCGCGGAGGCGGCCGGCTTGGGCTCGCAACGCCTGTGGTGTCTTGCCGGACACCACCCACGACACCAGGGAGTCATCACCCAGGTCCGGCTCCGCTGGGGCGTCCGGGGCGAGGGCGTCCGGGGCTCGGTCCTCTTGGTCGGGGGCCTCCGGGGCGGCGGCGATGATCACGTGCGCGTTGGTGCCGCCCATGCCGAAGGCCGACACGCCGGCGACCAGCGGCTTGTCCGGACGCGGCCAGTCTGTCTGTGCAGTCTGCACGTGCAGACTGAACGTGCTGATTGCAGTTGCAGGGTTGCGCGTGTGGTGGTGCAGGCTGGCAGGCAGTTGCCGGTGGCGGAGGCTCAGCACGGTCTTGATCAGGCCGACCACGCCGGCCGCGCCCTCCAGGTGACCGACGTTGGTCTTCGCCGAGCCCACCCGCAGCTCGGTCACCCGGCCGGCGTACCCCGCGCCGAGGCCTTCGGCTTCGACCGGATCGCCCACGGGGGTGCCGGTCCCGTGCAGTTCGACGTACTGCACGTCGTCCGGGCCGAGCCCCGCGCGGTGCAGTGCCTCGCGGATGACCTCGGCTTGGGCGTCGGCGCTGGGCACGGTGAGGCTGGGGGTCGCGCCGTCGTTGTTCACCGCGCTGCCCAGGATCACGGCGTGCACCGGGTCGCCGTCGGCGAGTGCCCTGGCCAGCGGCTTGAGCACTACAACGCCGCCGCCCTCGCCCCGCGCAAACCCGTTGGCGTCGGCGTCGAAGGTGCGGCTGCGGCCGTCCGGGGACAGCCCGCCGAACTCCACCGCGCTCGCCTCGCGGTCGGCGGCGAGGTTCAGGTTCACCCCGCCGGCCAGCGCCACGTCGCTCTCACCACGCCGCAGGCTCTCGACCGCGAGGTGCACGGCGACCAGCGCGGAGGACTGCGCGGAGTCGACGGTCAGGCTCGGTCCGCGCAGGTTGAGGAAGTGCGACACGCGGTTGGCGATGATGCCCCGGTTCGTGCCGGTTAGGGTGTGCGGGGTGGGCCGGCTCAGCGCCGCGTAGTCCCCCCAGGTCGCGCCGATGAACACGCCCGTCCGGCCGCCGGCGAGCGTGCCGGGGACGACCCGGGCGTCCTCCAACGCCTCCCACGCCAGTTCCAGCACCAGCCGCTGCTGCGGGTCCAGGGCCGCCGCCTCGCGCGGCGAGATGCCGAAGAACGCCGCGTCGAACCCGGCGACGTCGTCGAGGAACCCGGCCGGCAACCGCCCCGCCCGCCCGTCCGGCGGCGGGGAGACCGCGTCCCGCCCGTCGCGCAGCAGCCGCCAGAACGCGTCCGGGTCCGGCGCCTGGGGCAACCGGCAGGACATTCCGATGATCGCGATCGAACCGTCCCCGGAAATCCCCATCGGGCACCCCTCTTCCGCGCACGCGAATGCGAGCCGTTCGGCGGACGAAAGCAATGCGGCCCACGACAACCGCGGCGTTGAACAGTCGTTGCGCACTTGCAGCGGAATGAGACGAGGTTGAACGTACCTCGCGTTCACCCGGCGCGGCTACGCCAATCCCACGTACCTGGAATCACGCATCGGGATTCCGATACTGCTCCTGGCACCCCGGGCACGCTTCAGCTTCAATGCACCGCGCCCGGAGCCGCCGGAAGCCGCGGTCAGCGCTGAACGGGTATGTGCAATGGGCCAAGTGCCAGCACGGCGCGGAACTCCTTCGGCGGCAACGGACGGCAGAACAGGAAGCCCTGGAAGGTGTCCACCCCCATCCGACGCAGCGCGTGGAACTGGGTCGCGGTCTCCACGCCCTCCGCCACGCACCTGCGGCCCATCGCCCGCGTCATCGGCCGTTCGGCGACAGCCAGGACGCGGCCTCCTTCAACGCCGTCCGCAGCACCCACCGGTCCAACTCGCGCAGCAGGTCGCCCTGCTCAGCCACCGGCAGGAAGATGTCCGGCGGCAGCAGCCCGCGGTCCGGGTGCGGCCAGCGCACCAACGCCTCGGCGGAGTGCACCACCCCGCCCACGCCCACCACCGGCTGGAAGTGCAGCGCCAAACCGTCGTGCGCCAACGCGTCCCGCAGCTGGCCCTCCAGGTGGACCTGCCGGTCGGCGGAGGCGATCAACGCCGCCGACGCCAGCGACACCCGACCCGCACCGGACCGTTTCGCCTCGAACATCGCCGCGTCGGCGAACCGCAGCAAGTCGTCGGCCGTCACCCGCGGCCCGTATGGCACCGCGGCACCAATGGACGCCGACACCCGCACCAACTGCCCGTGCACCGGAACGGCCGTGCGCAACAACCCGGCGACCTTGGTGGCCAACGCCTCCACGCCGCCGACCACTTCGACGTTCGCACAGATGATCACGTACTCGTCGCCGGACAACCGGGCCGCCATGCAGCCCTCGGGAAGGCCGCCTTCCAACCGCCGCGCCAGGGCCACCAGCAGCTCGTCACCGGCGTCGTGGCCCAGGGAGTCGTTGACCCGCTTGAAGTTGTCGATGTCGCAGAACAACACCGCGACCTGCGAACGGTCCTCGGAATCCAGCAGGGTCGTCAGCATCTCCTTGACCAGCGCCCGGTTCGGCAGACCGGTCAGCTCGTCGTGCGCGGTGGGACGGTCCGCACCGTCCGAGCCGTGGAGGCCGAACAGGGTCCACTGGTTCGGCCCCCGGCGCCGGGCCGCGTCCGAGGCCGCGCGGGCTCGGGCGCCGTTCGCCTCCAGGCCGGCGAGTTCGCGTTCCTGCTCGTCCAACAGGCGCTGCACCTGGTCCAGGCCCGCCACCGTGTCGTGGAGGACGTCGTCGTGCGAAGGGATCGCGATGTCCGGCACCGGTCCCACGGCGGACACGCCCGGGTCGTGGACGCCGGCCCGGCGCAGGGTGGTCTCCAGCTGGAGGATCCTTGCTTGAGCCGCTTCGGCGAGGGCGGTTGCCCGGCGGCGCTCCTCCTGGGCCTGTTCGAGTTGGCCTTCGGCGCGCCCGCGTTCCTGCTCGGCGGCCGACAACCGCCCGCGGGTGGCCGCGAGCTCGGCGCGGTGGTCCGCGGCCTCCGCCAGGTACCGGTCGCGTTCCGCGGTGAGTTGGAAGATGAGGGCCGACAGGCGGATGAGCACCATGCGCAGCACCATGATCACCTGGGACGAGCGGTGTTCCACCTGCGCGCTCTCCAGCATCAGCCGCCGGGCGTCGTTCAACTCCTCCATCACGGCGATGAGCCGGCGTTGCGCTTCGATGGTGTCCGCCTGCGCCTGCACCAGCCGGACCTGCGCATCGGGCAGCACCAGGTCGTGGGTGAGGCTGATGGTCGCGTCACGGGCCGCTTGCACGATGATGGCCGGTGACGAGGCCTGAGCGTGCTGCGCGGTCCCGGTGTCCGGCGTCTCGTCCGCGTCGTCCTCCGCGAGCGGGGCGCCGTCATGCATCGGTCGATTGTGCCGCATCCGGCCGGGCACGCCACGGCGCAGTGTCAGGCCGGCGGCGGGGCCGGCGTCATGCCGCGCGGTAGCCAGGGATGTCTTCGATTCGTTCGTACACCGGCAATCCGCGCTCGCGGGCGATCCGCACGTCCTCGTCGGCGCCGGTCGACTCGCCGGGGAGGCGCAGGACGGCGTCGCAGTGTTGGAGGAGTCGTTGTGCAGTGGGGTACATGATGCCTTCCGCCACCGGGTCGATGGGGCTGGTGCCGCCGGCGCCGCGGAGGACCGGCAGGGCCACCCACTCGCCGATCATCGGCACGTGGCCGCTGCGGAAGATCGGCCATGCGGCCTGTTCCAGGCGGGTCAGGTTCTGGGCCATCAAGTGTGGGTCGTCGTTGGTGCCCGAGCGGTAGGGGCCGGCGATGAGGATCAACAGGGGCTTGGCCATTGGCGTACCATAACGTGCAGCAGTCGGAACAAACAAGGAGAAACAGGCATGCTTGCTGCCCAGCGTCGGGATCTGCTGCTCGAACGGCTGCGCGTCGACGGTCGGATCGTGGCCAAGGACCTGGCCGTGGAGTTGGGCATGTCCGAGGACAGCATCCGGCGCGATCTGCGGGAACTGGCTGCCGCCGGGCTGTGCCAGCGGGTTTACGGAGGGGCGTTGCCGGTGTCGCCTGCCATTGCCGACTACACGACTCGGCAAGAACTTGAAGCTTCCGGCAAGGAACGGGTCGCTGCCCGTGCCGCCACACTGCTTGAGCCCAGCACCACCGTGATCCTCGACGGCGGCACGACCACGCTGGCGGTCGTGCGTGCGCTGCCGACGGACTTCGCCGCCACCGTCATCACCCACAGCCCCACCATCGCCAGCGCGCTCGTGGATCACCGGGACGTGGAGGTGTACCTGATCGGGGGTCGCCTGTTCCGGCACTCGATGGTCACCTGCGGTGCGGCGGCCGTCGAGGCGGCGCAAGGGCTGCACGCCGACCTGTTCCTGTTGGGTGTCACGGGCGTGCACGAGAAAATGGGCCTCACCACCGGCGACGCGGACGAGGCTGCCATGAAACGCGCCCTCGCCCGCCAGGCCGCGGACACCTACGTGCTAGCCAGTTCGGAGAAGATCGGCACGGCGTCACGCTTCTCGGTGATCCCCCTGACGGACGTGGCCGGCGTGATCACCGACGCGCCGGCGAGCAACGCGACCCTGCGCGCCCTGGACGTCCCTCTCCTCCATGCCTGAACGGCCCGCGAGCCCTACAGTGTGGGGTGGTGGACGAGCGGCCGGATGTGGTGAGCCGGGCGCGGCAGGCGCACCGGGAACAGGACTGGGTCGCTGCTGCGGCGCATTTCGACGCCATCGCCGCCGAGCGGACAACAGGAGCCGAGCGACCGGCAGGAGGCCGAAGCAGCGGGCTCAGCGCGGATGATCTTGCGGCGTACGCGGATGCCGTGTGGTGGCTTGGGCGGGTCGAGGACAACCTTCGGCTGGAAGCTGCCGCCTGCGAAGCGTTCCTGGCCGACGCCCGACCCCCCGACGCCGCGTGGACCGCTGTCCGCATCGGACTGTTCCTCCTCGGGCGCGGCGACGAACCACAAGGCCTGGGCTGGATCGGGAAGGCCGGCCGACTGCTGGAAGGCGTCCCGGAGTGCCACGCCCACGGGTACCTCCTGCTCCTGACCCGCCTCGAACCCAACCTCCACGCCGGACGCCCGACCGAGGCGGTGGAGGTCGCCCGGCAGGTCCAGGAACTCGGCCGCCGGATCGACCGGCCCGAAGTGGTGGCCCTCGGGCTCAACGGCGAAGGGCGTGCCCTGATCAAGTCCGGTCACGTGGTCGACGGGCTGGCCCTGCTCGACGAGGCCATGATCGCCGTGCTGGACGGTCGGCTGGCCCCGTTCGCCTCGGGCAGCCTCTACTGCCACACCATCGCCACCTGCCACGAGGTTGCCGACCTCCGCCGCATGGCGCGGTGGGTGGACCTGACCGAGCGGTGGCTGGCCGGGTTCCCCGCGGCGGCATTGTTCGGGGGGCTATGCGCGGTGCACCGGGCCCAACTCCACCTCGTGCGCGGCGAGTGGGACGCGGCCGAGCGGACGGCGTTGGGGGTGGCTGCCACGCTCGACGCCACCAGGGTCGACTACGCGGCCGAGGCCTGGTACGTCGCCGCCGAAGCACGCCGGTTGCGCGGCGACCCGAGCGCGGCCGACGCGTACGACGAAGCGCACGCCCGTGGGCGGGACGCGCAGCCGGGACGGGCGCTGCTGCGGCTCCAGGCCGGAGACGCGGCGGGAGCGGTGGCGGCGGTGCGTGCGGCTGTGGCGGCAGCGGGTGCCGATCCCCTGCGCCGCGCTCCCCTTTGCGCTGCCCTGGTGGAGATCGCGATCGCCGCGGGCCAGCTCGACGACGCCGCGCTCGCCGCCGCCGAGGTCGAGGCGACCGCGTCGACGTACGCCACCTCGGGACTCCAGGCGATGGCGGCCACGGCACGCGGCGCGGTGCTGCTGGCCCAGGACCGCGCCGAGGAGGCCCTACCGGCGCTCCGCGACGCCTGCCTGCGCTGGCGGGAACTCCACGCGCCCCACGACGCCGCCGGCACCTGCGTCCTGCTCTCCCGGGCGTACAGGGCACTGGGCGACGACGTGTCCGCCGACGCCGAGGCCGCGCAGGCCGAGGCGACGTACGCACAGCTGGGCACGCACCAACCACCGCCCGGCGGGCTGACCCGGCGGGAGTGCGAGGTGCTGGCCCTGGTGGCGGACGGCCGCTCCAACCGGGAGATCGGCGAGGTCCTGTTCATCAGCGACCGCACAGTGGCCCGGCACATCACGAACATCTTCCACAAGATCGGCGTCACCTCCCGCACCCAGGCCGTCCGCTACGCCCTCGACCGCGGCCTCACCGCCGCCGGGTGACTACGCATTACCGCGTAGGACCGTCCACCGCGGAATGGTCATTCGCACCGATGCCCGCGCACCGCCCCGCTGCCTAACGTCCCTGGTCAGACGCGCTGACCAGCAGCGCAGCGATCGGGACAAGGTGAGAATCATGGAACGCACCCACCGAGCGGTGTCCGCCGACGGCACCGAGGTCGTCGGCCGCGTGCGGGGTCACGGACCGGCCCTGGTCCTGGTCCACGGCGCGATCGGGGACGGCGAGATCGCCTGGGAAGCGCTGCTGCCCCAGCTCACCGACCGGTTCACCTGCTACCTGCCGAGCACCCGGGGCCGCGGCCTCTCCGCCGACCACCCGGACCACTCCCCGGCACGCCTGGAGGAGGACATCACGGCGTTCGTCGACAGCATCGGCGAGCCGGTCCGCCTGGTCGGCTGGTCGGGCAGCGGGGCGTGGGTGCTCGGCGCGGCGGCGCGCAGCCGGTCCGTCGTCGCCGTGGCCGTGTACGAACCGGTCCTGATCCCGGTCATGGACCCGTCAGACCTCGCCGAGACCGCCGCCACCATGCAGCGGGTGGGCGCGGCGGCCGGCGCGGGCAGGCTGGACGACGCGATCCGCGCGTTCGCTCCGTGGATCTGCACCGAAGAGGAGGTCTCAGCCCTTGAGCGGACGGACTTCTTCGAACGGTGGGCGGGCGCGGTGCCCGCGATGCTCCGGTTCCTCCAACACGACGGGACGTACGAGGGTCCACGGGCGACCGACCCCGAAAACCTGGCGCGGGTCACCGTGCCAGTGCTGCTCCTGGTGGGCCGCCACACCCGACTCCACCCGTTCTTCACCGCCTCCGCGCAGTTCCTCGCCCGGCACGTCCCCGACGCGCAGGTCTGGGAACTCCCGGGCCTCGGCCACTTCGCGCCGGTCCTCGCACCGGAGTCGGTCGCCGAGGAACTGGTCACCTTCTTCGAGCCGGCCCGGCAACCGGCGTAGGCCGGCGTTCACAGCGGGGGGATCGGGACCGTCTCCAGGACCGACTCCGCGATGGCCCGGGCCGGCTCCTGGTAGGACCGGGCCAGGGTGCGGAACACCTGTTCGGCGCGGATCGCGGGCCAGTCGGGGGGTAGGTGTTCCGCGGGGAGGCGGGGGTCCTGGCGGACGAGTTGGAGCCATTCCGTGTGCAGCAGGAGTTGGCGGGCCAGGTCGTCGGGGGCGTCGGGGAGCGGGTGGGTGCGGTCCCAGCGGCGGAGGAAGGTGGCGTAGCGGTCGGCGATCGCCGGGACGTCGAAGGCCGTGTGGACGATCTGGTCGGCTTCGGTGGGCTTGGCGGTGCGGGCGGTGAACACCTTGAGGTACTCGTTCAGGTCCAGGTCGCCGACCAGGTTCGGCACGTCCACCACGCCGGGCGCGACCCACAGGCCGTTCTGCAACGGGCCGAAGCCGCCCCACACCAGGCGGGAGCGCAGGTCGTGCCGCTGGCTGCGCCACGACTCGGGCACCGAGAACCCGACCATCGTCCACGTGCCGTCCCAGTCGTCGTTGACGGCGCCGCTGCGCCAGACCCGGTGTTCGCCGTCGCGCAGCACGGCCGCTGAGCGCGCGGTCAAGCCGAAGCACATCCGCCGGCCGTCGCGGTGCCGTGCCAGGAGGTCCCGCTTGACCATGCGGGTCAGGGTCGAGCGCACCGCCTCCTCGGACACCCCGACCCGGGCGAACACGTCGATGACGCTGCCGGAGAACACCGCGACCCCCCGGTCCAGCACGTAGACGCCGAGGAAGCTCAGCATCAGCGACTGGGGCCTGACCTGCGCGTCCTGGGTCGTCGGGTCGCCTGGGGGGATCACCGGACGAGCGTAACCCGCACTCTTCACGCGCCCTCCTCCGCCGGTCAATGTTCGGCACATCGTTGACGGCCGACACAGATCAGCCTAACTTCATGGGCGGCGGAAGGGGTCCCGAATGGATCTGACGGGCAAAGTCGCGATCGTCACCGGCGCCGGACGCGGGCTCGGGTTGGCCTACGCCACCGCGCTGGCCGGCGCGGGCGCCTCGGTGGTGGTCAACGACGCCGACGAGCGGGCGGCGAAGGAAGCCGTCGACGCCATCACGGCGACCGGAGGCGCCGCGGTCGCGGAAGTGGGCGCGGTGGGGCCGAGCGACGTGGCCGACCGCCTGGTCGAGCGGGCCGTCCAGGAGTTCGGCCGGCTGGACCTCCTGGTGACCAACGCGGGCGTCCTGCGCGACCGGGTGCTGTGGAAGATGACCGACGACGACTTCGACACGGTGATCGACGTGCACCTGCGCGGCACGTTCACCTGCGTCCGAGCCGCCGTGCGGCGCATGCGGGAGCAAGGTGACGGCGGCAGCATCGTCGTCGTCGGCTCACCCGCGGGCCAGCGCGGCAACTTCGGGCAGACCAACTACTCCGCGGCCAAAGCGGCCATCGTCGGCATGGTGCGCACCTGGGCGATGGAGTGCGCCAAGGCCGACATCGCCGTCAACGCCGTCATCCCGGTCGCGGCCACCGCGATGACCAAGACCATCCCGGCGTTCGCGCCGTTTGTCGAAGCGGCGGAACTGCGCGGCGAACCCTTCCCGGCGTGGCTGCGCCAGGGCGAAGGGTTCGGCACGCCGGAAGACGTCGCCGGGCTGCTGGTGTTCCTGGCCTCCGACGCGGCCCGGGGCATCACCGGCCAGGCCATCGGCATCGGCGGCGACAAGCTCTCGCTGTGGTCGCACCCGGAGGAAGTCGCCACGGCCTACCACGACGGCGGCTGGGACGCGGACGCCATCGCGACCACATGGGCCACCTCGGTGGGACGGCGACCGGAAACCTACGGCATCCCCGCGCCCCAACCGCCGCGCCAGGAGACGACATGAGCCTGGACATCGACGCACTGGTCGCCATCGACGTCCACACCCACGCCGAGATCTCCGCCCAAGGCCACCCCTCCCTCCCCCACGACCTGCTCGCCGCGTCCGAGAAGTACTTCAAGGCGCACGGCCACCGCCAGCCCACCATCCCGGAAATGGCCGCGTACTACCGGGAACGCCGCATGGCCGCCGTGGTCTTCACCGTCGACGCCGAGCACGCCACCGGACACCCGCCCATCCCCAACGAAGAGGTCGCCCAGGCCTGCGCCGAGCACGCCGACACGCTCATCCCGTTCGCCAGCGTCGATCCCTGGCGCGGCCGGGCCGCCGCACGCACCGCACGGCGACTGGTGGAGGAGCACGGGGTGCGCGGCTTCAAGTTCCACCCGAGCCTCCAGGGGTTCTCCCCCGACGACCGGCTCGCCTACCCGCTCTACGAGGTGATCGAGGAGCTCGGCGTGCCCGCGCTGTTCCACACCGGGCAGACCGGCATCGGCGCGGGCGTGCCGGGCGGCGGCGGCATCCGGTTGAAGCACTCCAACCCCATGCTCGTCGACGACGTCGCCGCGGACTTCCCGGAACTGCGGATCATCCTGGCGCACCCGTCGTTCCCGTGGCAGGACGAGGCCCTCGCGGTGGCCACGCACAAGCCGCACGTCCACATCGACCTGTCCGGCTGGTCGCCGAAGTACTTCCCGCCGCAGCTGGTCCGCTACGCGAACTCCCTGTTGCAGGACAAGGTCCTGTTCGGCTCCGACTACCCCGTCATCACCCCTGACCGGTGGCTGGCCGACTTCGCGGAGTTGGACGTCAAGCCCGAGGTCCGGCGCAAGATCCTCAAGGACAACGCCGCCCGCCTCCTGGGCCTGGCCAAGGACTGAAGGGGTGCCTCATGCGCAACCAGGGCATCGGCTCGTGGACCGCGCGGCGGGTCCGCAAGACACCGGACAAGGTGGCGGTGGTCCACGAAGGCCAAGCGTCGACCTATCGGCAACTGCACGACCGGGTCCTCCGGCTGGCACACGGCCTGCGCGGGCTCGGTGTGCGCAAAGGCGACCGGGTCGCTTACCTCGGACCGAATCACCCCGCCTTCCTGGAGACGTTGTTCGCCACCGGTGTGCTCGGCGCGGTGTTCGTGCCGCTCAACACACGGCTGGCACCGGCAGAGGTCGCGCACATCCTGACCGACTCCGGCAGTGACGCGCTGATCTACGCGCCGGAACTGGCATCCCTCGTCCAAGCCGCCGGCCCGCTGCGGCTGATCGCCCTCGACCACCCGGCCGAGGGTGAAACCTCCTACGAGGACCTGATCACCGCCTCGGCGGCCGACCCGATCGACGAACCGGTCACGCTCGACGACCTGTGCCTGATCATGTACACCTCGGGCACGACCGGGCGGCCCAAGGGCGCCATGCTCACCCACGGCAACCTCACCTGGAACACGGTCAACGTGCTGGTCGACATCGACCTGGCCGCCGACGAGGTGACGCTGGTGGTCGCGCCGCTGTTCCACACCGCCGGCCTCAACATGACCTGCCTGCCCACGCTCATCAAAGGCGGCACGGTCGTCCTCATGTCCGCCTTCGACCCCGTCAAGGTGCTCGACCAGGTCGAAACCCACCGCGTCACCTACATGTTCGGCGTCCCCACCATGTACAACGCGATCGCCGCCTGCCCCCGGTGGGAGGACGCGGACCTGTCCAGCCTGCGGCAGGTCAACTGCGGCGGCGCGCCCGTGCCGGAGGCGACCATCCGCACCTACCAGCGGCGCGGCCTGTCCTTCAGCCAGGGCTACGGCATGACCGAGACCTCCCCCGGCGCCCTGTACCTGACCAAGGAGATGAGCCTGGCCAAGGCCGGGACCGCCGGGGTGCCGCACTTCTTCACCAACGTGCGCGTGGTCGGGCCGGACCTCGCCGAGGTCGGACCCGGCGAGAAGGGCGAGATCGTGGTCAGCGGCCCGACCGTGATGCGCGGCTACTGGCGCAACCCCGACGAGACCGCGCAGGCCTTCGGCCCGGACGAGTGGTTCCACTCCGGCGACGTCGCCACCCCGGACGAGGACGGCTACATCACCGTGGTCGACCGCCTCAAGGACGTGATCATCTCCGGCGGCGAGAACATCTACCCCGCCGAGGTCGAGAGCGCTCTCCACGAGCATCCCGCGATCGCCGAGTGCACCGTGATCGGCGTCCCGGACGACCGGTGGGGCGAGGTTGGCCGGGCGGTCGTCACGGTCCGGCCGGGCGCGGAGGCGACCAGCGGGCCGGAGGTCCTGGCGTTCCTGCGGGACCGGCTGGCCGGTTACAAGATCCCCAAATCGGTGGTGTTCGTGGACGAGTTGCCGCAGAGCGCCACCGGGAAGCTGCTGAAGAAACTCGTGCGCGCCCGTTACGGCGGGAGCTGACCGTCCACAGGAGACACATGCAGACCACCGCAGAGGGCGTGGCAGGGCTGAAAGCGCTGGCCGGCGCCGACCTCGGGCACACCGAGTGGTTCGAGGTCACCCAGGACCGGGTGAACCTGTTCGCCGAGGCCACCAACGACCACCAGTGGATCCACACCGACCCCGACCGGGCGGCGGGCGGACCGTTCGGCGGCACCATCGCGCACGGCTACCTCACCCTGTCGCTGATCATCCCGCTGTTCACCGAACTGCTCACCATCAACGGCGTGACCATGAGCGTCAACTACGGGCTCAACAAGGTCCGCTTCCCCTCCCCCGTGCGGGTCGGCGCGAAGATCCGGCTGCACGGCGTCGTCGCCGGCGTCACCGAGGTCAAGGGCGACGGCGTGGAGATGCTGATCGACTTCACCATCGAGGTCGACGGCGGCGACAAGCCCGCGTGCGTCGCCCAGGCGGTGCTCCGCCACTACACCTGAGGTCCGCGCCGCGGACCGGCAGCACACCCGCCCTCGCAGCGGAGGCAATCATGGCAATGACGCCGTCCCCATCCGGACCGGGCTCCAGCGGAACGCGGTCCATCGGCCGGATCGCGGGCACGAGTTTCGTCGGCACCGCGATCGAGTGGTACGACTTCTTCATCTACGCCAACGCCGCCGCGTTGGTCTTCGGCAAGCAGTTCTTCCCCTCCTTGTCGCCCCTGGCGGCCACGCTGGCGTCGCTGTCCACGTTCGCGGTCGGCTTCCTGGCCCGGCCGCTGGGCAGTGTCCTCATGGGACACTTCGGCGACCGCGTCGGCCGCAAGTCGATGCTGGTCACCTCACTGCTGGTGATGGGTGTGGCGACCGTGCTCATCGGCCTGCTGCCGACCTACGCGCAGATCGGGGTGTGGGCGCCGATCCTGTTGGTGACGCTGCGGTTCGCGCAAGGCCTCGGCGTAGGCGGCGAGTGGGGCGGCGCCGTGCTCGTCGCGGTCGAGCACGCGCCGGGTGCCCGCCGCGGTTTCTACGGCAGCTTCCCGCAGATGGGAGTGCCGGCCGGCATCATCCTGTCCAACCTGGTGTTCCTGACGACGAACTCGGTGCTGGGACCCGAGCGGTTCGCCGCGTGGGGCTGGCGGGTGCCGTTCCTGCTCAGCGCGGTGCTGATCGTGATCGGCCTGTACATCCGGCTGCGGCTGGAGGAGTCGCCGCTGTTCCTCGCGGCGAAGAAGGCGCGGACGGATTCGCGGATGCCGGTCGTGGAACTGCTGCGCGACCACTGGCGGCGGGTCGTGCTGGCGGGTCTGGCGTTCATGGCCGCCAACACCATCGGTTACATCACCCTGGTCTACGTCCTGTCCTACACCACCGGGCCGTTGAAGATGTCGCGCAGCACGGTGCTGCTGCTGGTGCTGCTCGCCAGCGTCGTGCAGCTGGTGGCCACGCCGGCGTTGTCCGCGCTGTCCGACCGGCTCGGCCGCCGCAAGGTCTTCCTGGCCGGCGCGGTCCTGTCCACGCTCTGGGCGTGGCCGCTGTTCCTGCTGCTGGACACCCGCAGCCCGGCGGCCGTGCTGGTCGGTCTGGTGGTGGCGGTGACGTTCCTGTCCGCGATGTACGGCCCGCAGGCCGCCATCGCCGCCGAGTTGTTCCCGACCCGGGTGCGCTACAGCGGCGCGTCGCTGGGGTACCAGCTCAGCGCGATCGTCGGCGGTGGGCTGGCGCCGTTGATCGCGACCTCGCTGTACGCCGCGACCGGCACGTCGCTGTCGACCGCCGTATACCTCGCCGTGATCTGCCTCGTCAGCCTCGTCGCGATCGTGTTCGTGCCGGAGACCCACCGCGCCGACCTGGACGATCCGACGCCCCGCACCATGCCACCGCAGGAGGTCGCTCAACCATGACGTTCGCGCGCAACCAGTGGTACGTGGCGGCTTACGGCCGCGAGATCGGGCGCGAGCTGTTCGCCCGGACCGTCCTGGGCGAGCCGTTGGTCTTCTACCGCAGCGAGGAGGGGGAGGTGGTGGCGCTGGCGGACCGGTGCGTGCACCGGCGCTACCCGCTCTCGGAGAGCAGGCTGGAGGGCGACACGATCGTCTGCGGCTACCACGGCTTCACCTACGACAAGGCCGGCGCCTGCGTGTTCGTGCCCGGCCAGGCCCGCATCCCGCGCACCGCGCGGGTGGCGTCCTACCCGGTGGTGGAGCAGGACTCGTTCGTGTGGGTGTGGATCGGCGACCGCGACCGGGCCGACCGGTCGCGGATCCCCCGCGCGCCCTGGCTCGCCGACCCCGGCTACACCACGGTGAGCGGCATGGAACCGCTGGCGGCGCGGTACGAGCTGCTGGTGGACAACCTGATGGACCTGTCGCACGAGACCTACCTGCACGGCGGGTACATCGGCACCCCCGAGGTGGCCAACACGCCGATCACCACCGAGGTCGACGAGGACAACGGGGTCATCTACGTCAGCCGGCACATGGCCGACGCCGCCTGCCCGCCGTTCTACGCCAAGTCCACCGGGATCGAGGGCCGCATCACGCGCTGGCAGGACATCGAGTACCACCCGCCGTGCCTGTACCTGCTGCACAGCCGGGTCGCGCCGGTCGGCGTGCTGCCCGAACCCGACGGCACCGACCCGCACGGCTTCCACGTCGAGGTCGTCTACGCCATCACCCCGGAGACCGAGCACAGCACGCACGACTTCTGGGCCGTGGCCAGGGACTTCGCGCTGGACGACGAAGGCGTGTCGGAGTTCCTGCGGGAGAGCAACCGCACGGTGGTGCTCCAGGACGTCACCGCGCTGGACTTGCTGGAACGCGTGATCGCCGCCGAGCCGCTGGGCTACCAGGAGCTGTCGATCAACATCGACACGGGTGGCCTGGCGGCCCGGCGGATCCTCAAGCGCATGGTCGCCGAGGCCTCCGAGGTGGCCCCGGTATGAGCCACCGGGTCGCGATGTTGCGCGGCGACACCGTCTACCGCGTCCACTGGGAACCGGGCACGGACCTGCTGGTGGGCGTGTGCCACTGCGGCGCCGAGCACGACTCGGAGGACCCGGTGGCGCTGTGGGACTGGTTGTTGTCCCACCCGGAGGGCCACGACCGTGGCTGACGTCGAGGTCGTGGTGGGGCGCAGGGAGGTCGTCGCCGAGGACGTCGTGCGGCTGACCCTGCGCCACCCCCACGACGCCCCTCTGCCGCCGTGGACCCCGGGTGCCCACGTGGACCTGGTCCTGGGTCCGGACCTGGTCCGCCAGTACTCGCTGTGCGGCGACCCGGCGGACCGCTCGGCGTACCAGGTGGCGGTGCTGCACGAGCCTTCCGGCCGTGGCGGCTCGCGGCACGTCCATTCCGAGCTGACCGAGGGTCGCGGGGTCCGCCTTCGCGGGCCGCGCAACCACTTCCCGTTGGTGCCGGCGGAGCGTTACCTGTTCATCGCCGGTGGTATCGGGATCACTCCGATACTGCCGATGATCAGGGAGGTCGCCGCGCGCGGTGCGTCGTGGCGGTTGCTGTACGGCGGGCGGAGGCGCTCGTCGATGGCTTTCGCGGACGAAGTGCTGAGCCAGTACGGCGATCGGGTGCTCGTGCGACCCGAGGACGAGACCGGTTTGCTGGACCTGGACACGTTCTTGGAGGCCGAGGCCGAGGTCTACTGCTGCGGCCCCGAACCCCTCCTGGCCGCCGTCGAACAACGCTCCCCCGCCCGACTGCACGTCGAACGCTTCACGCCCAAGGCCACCAACGGCGAGCGCACGTCGTTCGACGTGGAGCTGGCACGGTCGGGTCGGACCCTGGTCGTGCCGGAGGACAGGTCGATAGTGCAGGTCCTGGAGGAAGCCGGGATCGAGGTGCTGTCGTCGTGCCGGGAGGGAACCTGCGGCACGTGCGAAACCGGTGTGCTGGAAGGCCTCCCGGACCACCGGGACTCCGTCCTCGACGCCGGCGAGCGAGCCGCCGGCGACGTGATGATGATCTGCGTGTCCCGCGCCCGCGGCCCACGCCTGGTCCTCGACCTGTGACCGGTGCTCAGAACGGCGCGGTGGCGGCGCCCCACGTGCGGCGCCAGTCGGCCCGCAGGCCGGTCGCCGCCAGCGAGCCGAAGTCGACGCCCTTGAACGGCGCCGACACGTACCGCACCTCGTCGTGCTCCGGACCCCGGCGGCTGACGGTCACCAGGGCCAGGCGGTAGTTCGGCGCGGCGTTCTGGGCGGTGACCACCTCGTTGTGGGTGACGTAGAAGTCGGCCGCGCCCTCCAGGCGGGCTTTGACCTCGATGCGGATCGACGGACCGTCGTCGGGCGGCGTGGAGAGGATGTCGTAGCCGGGGTTGTTGGCCGCCTGCTCCTGCGGGTTGCGGCCCAACGCCCGTTCGGTGGCGAGGACCTTCTCCACGCCGCGCCGCTCGACCTCCTCGGTCTCCTTGGCGCGGATGGGGGCGTCCCGCGGGATCTCGTTCTCCACCATCGCCAGCGGCACGACGAGCGCGGCCGTGGTGATCTTCGGCGGTGCCGTGGTCAGGTGGGCCTGCCGGTCGAGCAGCGCCAGGCGCGCGTGGCGGCGTGCCGAGAGGTCCTGGGCTTTGCGCAGGAGGCTGTCCGCGGTCTCCTTGGGCTTGTCGCCCGCGCGTTCCCGGCGCCGTGCCACCTCGGCTTCGGCGCGCAGGCGGTCGGACTCGGCGGTGAGCCGCTGGTCGACCCGCGCCCGCGTGCGCTCCACCTCCGCGAGCCGGCGCGGCGCGACCTCGGCGAGGTAGTCCTTCAACCGGTGACCGATGATCCACGACCTGGCCTGGGACTCGGCTTCACCCAGCCACGGCAGCTCGCGGGCCGCCTTCACCGCGACCGTGGCGGGCGCCGGCACGCAGTCCAGGTAGGGCGCGGGGCCGGCCGGGGTCACCCGCCCGGCGGAATCGACGTAGGCGTAGCCGAAGCGGCGGGCGATGGACTGGTCGGTCCCGTCGACCACCTCCTCCAGCACACCCACCAGCAACCGGGGTTCCTCGACCGCGTCGGACACCAGGACGGTGCCCCTGGTCAGCACATCGCGCAGTTGGGTGGTGGTGAGGCCGACGACCGCGTCGTACAGCGGGTGCCCCGGCGCGAGCAGGTCGGCCCGCGGCGCGCCCTCCACCGCGATGCGGTCCAGGTCGAACGTCACCCGGTCGTAGTGCGTGCTCACCGGTCCGTGCTTCACGACGGCGCGCACGGCGGGCGGGACGTGGGTCACCTCGTACCGGCCGGGTTCGCGCCGGACGATCCGGCCGCCCAGCCGCTGGAAGGCGTTGCGGAACGACCACTCGACGTAGTGCGGTTGGAGGCGGCGCGCGGTGGCCTCCTCCATGAGCCGACGCACCTGCACGAGGTCGGTGTCGGACATGACCTCCCGCGTCAACGCCCGGTCTTCGAGCAGTTCGCTGAGCCCGTGGGCGACCGAGGCGTCGATCACCTGTTCCATCCTGGCCCGCGTCTCCGGCCGGTCCCCGTAGCGGATGGCCTCGATCAGCAGGTCGCGCAGCGGCGTCTCGTCGAAGGCCGCGCCCAGCACGTCGAACACCTTGCCGCCGTAGGCCTTGCGCTGCTCCTCGACCTTCTGGAGCAGGCGGGTGAACACCTCGCCCTCGCGGGTGTTCGAGGCCACCAGGTTCCACAGGTGGCACACCTCGGTCTGGCCGATGCGGTGGATGCGGCCGAAGCGCTGCTCGATGCGGTTCGGGTTCCACGGGAGGTCGTAGTTGACCATCAGGTGGGCGGCCTGGAGGTTGAGGCCCTCCCCCGCCGCGTCGGTCGCGAGCAGGACGCGGCAGGCCGGGTTCTTGGTGAACTCCTCGGTGATGGCACGCCGTTCGGCGCGCGGCACGCCGCCGTGGATCGCCTGCACGGCCCGGTGCCCGCCGTACAGCGCGCGGATCTTGCGGCCCAGGTAGTCCAGCGTGTCGCGGTGCTCGGTGAAGATGATCAGCTTGCGCGGGCGCGCGGCGCCGGGGTGGATGAGGTCGTTGTCCTCCAGAATCCTGCGCAGCTCGACCCACTTGCGGTCGGTGTCCAGCTCCCGCACCCGCCCGGCGACGTCGACCAGGTGGCGGAGTTCGGCCAACTCGGCGTCCAGTTCCTCCACCGTGCGGGCCGTGGTGGCCGCGTCGAGCAGCTCTTCCTCGACCCGTTCGACCTCCTCCGCGCCGCGCTCATCGTCGTCCCAGTCGGTCGGGTCCACGGTGGTGTCGTCGATCGCGCGGCGACCGAGCAGGAGGTCGTCGCGCCTGGTCGTCAGCCGCTCCACCCGCCGGACCAGTGACTGGTGGATGGCCTGGGGACTGGACGCCAGGCGGCGCTGGAGGACGGTGAGGGCGAATCCGACCGTGTTGCGGCGCTTGTCCTCCAACCGCTCGGCGCGGTTCATGCCCTCGCGCACGTAGTCGGTGACGCGCTCGTAAAGGTCCTGTTCGGCCGCCGTGAGCTCGTAGGGCACCGTCTGGGCGACGCGTTCGGGGAACAGCGGCTTGCCCTCGAAGGTGAGCAGGTCTTCCTTCACCGTGCGCCGCATCAGGCCGCTGGTGTCGGCGTTGTGGACACCGGCCTTGAACCTGCCCTCGAAGCCGTCGCGCTCCAACAGCGTGAGGAAGAGCTGGAAGTCCTCCTCCTTGCCCGAGTGCGGCGTCGCCGTCATCAGCAGCAGGTGTCGGGTGCGGTCGCGCAGGGCCTCGCCGAGCTGGAAGCGCCGGGTCTTGTCGAGCTTGCCGCCGAAGTAGTGCGCGCCCATCCGGTGCGCCTCGTCCACGACCACCAGGTCGAACTCCGCTTCGTAGACCTGGGCGGTGAGCCGCTCGTTGCGCGCGAGCTGGTCCATGCGGGCGATGAGCAGCGGGTGGTGCTCGAAGACGTTGGCGCCGTACGCGGCGTCCGCCATCTCGGTGGTGAGGATCTCGAAGCGCAGCCCGAACTTGAAGTACAGCTCGTCCTGCCACTGCTCGACCAGTCCGCCGGGCGCGACGACCAGGCAGTGCCGCACGTCGTCGCGCAGCAGCAGTTCCTTGACGTAGAGGCCGGCCATGATCGTCTTGCCCGCGCCCGGGTCGTCGGCCAGCAGGAACCGCAGCGGCGCCCGCTCCAGCATCTCCCCGTACACCGCCCGGATCTGGTGCGGCAGGGGCCGGACGTCACTGGTGGCCACGGCCGTCATCGGGTCGTACAGGCCCGCCAGAGAGATCCGCTGAGCCTCGGCGACGAGCCGGAACTGCTCCGCGTCGGCGTCGAACGGCCTGCTGCCCGCGTCGGACGGCGCGAGGCTGGCCTCGTCCTCCCGGAACAGCAACCGCTGACCGACCTGGTTGTCGGCGGTCTTGTAGACCACCTCCACGGCGTCGGAACCGTGCCACAACGCGGCGACCACCGCGACCACCTCGCCGGGCACTACCCCCGTCACCCGGACACCGGACGCGAGTTCCTCCAGCCGCACTGGCCACCTCCGACTCGAACCTCTCCCCGACTCCACATCGGAGAGGGCGCGGAATGCGTTATCGTGCGACGGGGCATGGACAGAACAGAACGCGATTCACTCCGCAGGATTGCGGACGAATTCACCGAATGGGTGGATCTGGCCGCACGGACGCGGTCCTGGCGCGAAGCGGTGTCCACCGCCGCCGCGCAGGGCGAGCAGGCGTTGCGGGCACGGGCGGTCGACGTCGCCAGGGGCGGTCAACCCGCCTGGCGCGTGGTGCCGCTGGAGCGGGCCGACGTGGCCGTGGTGCGCGCCCTCGCAGACCGCGCGAACCTGCCCGAACCGACGACGTCCGACAGCGAGCTGCTGCGTCTGCTCTCCGGACCGGTGTCGAAGGCGCTGGGCGAGGTGACAGCGCTGTTCGGCGTCCGCCGCCTGTTCAGCGGAGCGGCGAAGAAACAGGCCGCGACCGCCGCTGCGGAGTTCCTGCGGGCGCGGCACGCGGAAGCGGTCGACGTGCCCGCGCGCCTGCACCGCCTGGGCGGGTTCACCGGGCGGGTGGACAGCGGCACCCTGGGGCTGGACGCGTTGTTCCGGCCGGAGTTGCGCTTCGGCCTGCTCCCCCGGGATGCCGCCGGGCCGGAGATCGTCGACCGCGCGCAGTTCCAGGGCCTGCCCGAAGCGCTCGACGCCATCGGCCGGGCCGTGGCGAACGAGACCGTGTTCCGCGACGCCGTCACGGCGGCGGCCACCGTGGTGCGCCGCGGGGAAGTGCGCCGCGTGCTGGAGAAGATGCCGGTCGACGCCCTGGGCCGCGCCACCCGCGAGCGCCTGCGGCTCGGCCCGCTCGCCGACGCGGGCATCACCACCGTGCACGAGGTGCTGCGCCGCGACATGGGACTCCAGGCGCTGCCCGGCGTCGGTGAGACCTCCGCCCGACGGATGGTCGGCGCGGCGCAGACGCTGCGCAAGACGACGTTCGACGAGATGCCCGTCCGCATCGACATCGCCCACCGCCACCCCGAGACGACGGACCTGCTGCGCCGCCTCGCCGAGTGGGACGCCGCCCGGCAGACCCGCGGCGCGGCGGCCGACCTCGAACGCGCGACCGAACTCGCGGCCCTCCGCAACGTCCTGCGCACGGGCGCGAGCCACTTCGCCGTGATTCCGACCAGGTCCACGCCGGTGGAAGGGCTGCGGGAAGGCGTGCGGATCGTGCGCCGCCGCGCCGAACTGCTCGCGTCGGCCACCGCGCCGCGCGGGAAGAGCCGCGTCGCCGACCCGTGGGACGACTTCCTGGCCCGGCCCGCCGACTACTTCGCGATGCTGTCCGAACTCGGGTTCATCACCGAGGACGAGAAGTCGGCGCAGGGCGACCTGCCCGAGGAGATCATCGCGGCGGTGCGGGACCAGGCGCTCAGCGGTGAGCACCTGGTGGCGTCGCTGCGCGGCTACCAGAGCTTCGCCGCGCGCTTCGCCCTGGTCCAGCGCAAGGTCGTCATCGGCGACGAGATGGGCCTGGGCAAGACGGTCGAGGCCATCGCCGTCCTCGCGCACCTGCGCAGCCAGGGCGAGAACACCTTCCTCGTCGTGTGCCCCGCGGCGGTCGTGACGAACTGGATGCGCGAGCTGAGCCGCAAGTCCAAGCTGCACCCCCACCGGCTGCACGGCCCGGAACGCGACCGCGCGGCGCGGACGTGGCTGCGCGACGGCGGTGTCGCCGTCACCACCTACGAGACGCTGGCCTGGGCCGAACCGCTGCTGGCGCAGGTCCGCGACCTGTCCTGCGTCGTGGTGGACGAAGCCCACTACATCAAGAACCCCCAGGCCCAGCGGACCCGGCGGACCGCCGCCCTGGTCGGCCGGGCGCGACGCGCGATCCTGCTCACCGGCACACCGCTGGAGAACAAGGTCGACGAGTTCCGCAACCTCGTGTCCTACCTGCGCCCGGACCTGCGCGTGAAGGCGTCCGACCTGGAACCCCGGGCGTTCCGGCGCGAGATCGCCCAGGCCTACCTCCGCCGCAACCAGGAGGACGTGCTCACCGAACTCCCCGAGCTCATCGAGGTCGAGGAGTGGCTGCCGATGGGCGCGCAGGACCGCATCCGCTACCGGAAGGCGGTGCTCAACGGGAACTTCATGGAGATGCGCCAGGCGGCCATGCTGGAGGGCGACCGCTCCGCGAAGCTCCAGCGGCTGCTGGAGATCGTCGAGGAGGCCGAGGACAACGGCCGGCGGGTCATCGTGTTCTCCTACTTCCGGGACGTGCTCAACCTCGTCGCCCGCGCCCTGCCGGGACCGGTGTTCGGCCCCCTGTCCGGCGGCGTCCCGGCCACCAAGCGGCAGGAGATGGTCGACGCGTTCTCGGCGGCCCGGCACGGCGCGGTGCTGGTCGCCCAGATCGAGGCGGGCGGGGTGGGCCTCAACATCCAGTCCGCCTCCGTCGTGGTGATCTGCGAACCCCAGCTCAAACCGACCACCGAGGCCCAGGCCATCGCCCGCGCGCACCGCATGGGCCAGGTGCAGTCCGTCCAGGTGCACCGCCTGCTCTCCGAGGACAGCGTGGACCAGCGGATCACCGAACTGCTGGCCGGCAAGCGACAGATCTTCGACGACTTCGCGCGGGTGAGCGACATGGCCCGCTCCAGCCCAGACGCGGTGGACCTGTCGGAGGCCGAACTGGTCCGCGAGGTCATCGCCGCCGAGCGCAAACGACTCGCGGCTGAACGCGCCTGAGCGCGCCGCGCGGCCCGAGGGCGGGTCGCGCGGCGCGTCAGGGGGTCATGCGCTGGTGATGGTCCAGTGGTTGTTCGGGCTGGAGTTGGGGGTCCACATCGCGCAGGTGGCTCCCACGGTCGCGTCTCCCATGCCGTCCAGTGCCGTGCCGGTGCCGCGGTTGACGATCTGGTAGCGGCCGTTGCCGACGCTGGTGAGGCGCCACTGCTGGTTGTTGCCGCCGTTCCACGGGGCCTGCTGGACCGGTGCGCCGTTGGCCGAGTTGCCCCAGCTGTCGGCGACCATGCCGTTGGTGCGGTTGACGATGCGGACGTAGCCGCCGCCCACGTCCACCAGCTGCCACTGGAGGTTCGTGCTGCTGTCCCAACTCCACTGCTTGACGCGCGAGCCGGAGGCGACGTTGCCGCCGCTGTCCAGGACCAAGCCGGTGGCGGCGTTGGTGATCCGAGCCCAGCCCGTCGGCAGCGGGGCCGCGCCCAGCTCGGGGATCTGGCCGGAGAAGGTCAGCTTGACCACGTAGGCCGGGGCGGCGAACGGAGGTGTGGAGGACGGCATGGTCAGGTGCAGGGCGGTGCCGTCCTGGGTGCGGTTGGGCAGGTCGGTGTAGGAACCCGCGGTTGCGTTCAGCAGGCGGGCCGACACCAGCGAGCTTAGGTTGATGCGATTGGCGTTGAGGGTCGTGATGTCCAAAGTGGATCCCGGCCACCCCAGCACGGTGGCGTAGAGGACCGTGTTGTCCTTGCTGCGGGTGAACCGGATGTCCCGGTTCGTGCCCGCCCTCGGCTCGGTGAACGAACCGCCGCCCATCTGCGTCGGTCCCTCGCCGAAGCTGGACCACGCACGGGTGGCGTAGATCGACTCGCCGAAGCGCTTGAGGTAGTCGCCGATCCCCAACAGGATCGACCGCTGCCCGGCCGGGATGGTCCCGTCCGCCATCGGCGCGATGTTCAACAGCACGTTGCCGTTCTTGCTGACCCGGTCGACCAGCGAGTGCACCATCGCGTTCAGCGAGTAGTACCCGATGCCGACCGTGTAGCACCAACTGGAACTGGAAATGCTGTCGTCGGTCAGCCAGTACGGGTGCTGGAGACCCGCGGGACCACCGCGTTCGTAGTCGAACACCTCGCCGCGGTTGTTGAAGCCGTCCTTGTAGGTGGCGACGACGTCCTTGTTCCACGCCACCGCACGGTTGTAGTAGTGGGCGAGGAACTCCAGCCGCCGCGACTCGTCCACCTCGTCGAGGTTGAAGTCCTGCCAGAGGATGTCGGGCTGGTAGCCGTCCACGACCTCCTTGAGCTTGTCCACCCACAACTGGTTCTGCGCCGCCGGGCCGAGCTGGCCGTACAACTTGCGCAGGCTCGCGTCCGACTGGGCCGGGACCCGCTCGAAGAACCCGGTGGAGTTGTACGCGTGGTGCATGGCCAGCAGGAGCTTCATGCCCTTGCGCCGGATGGCGTCGGCGTGCAACCGCACCAGGTCCAGTTTCGGGCCGGTGCGCACGGAGTTCCACTCGTTGACCGTGCTGTTCCACATCGAGTACCCGTCGTGGTGCTCCGCGACCGGCCCCGCGAACTTCGCCCCCGCGTCGAGGAACAACTGCGCCCACTCGTCGGGGTCGAAGTTGCCGCCCGCCGAACGCAGCTTGGGCGCGAACTGCACCCAGTTCCCGGCCTTGTCCCGGGCGCCGTTGATGAAGTTGTGGTACGGCCACGCCGAAGGGTCGCCGTAGGTGTCGATGTGGTGCCGGTTCTCGTTGGACCCGCTGAAATACATGTTGCGCGGGTACCACTCGTTCGCGAACGCGGGGACGCTGAACACGCCCCAGTGGAAGTAGATGCCGAACTTGGCGTCCTGGAACCACTCCGCCGCCGGCGGGTGCTGGTCCACCGACGCCCAGGTGGGCGTGTAGCTGCTCGGGCCGACGGTGCCGCGGGCCGAGCCGGCCCCCAGCAGGCCGGTCGCCGCGCCGATCCCGGTAGCGCCGGCCGCGGCGATCAACCGCCTGCGGGACAATCCGTTCGATTCTGAGGACATCACGGTGGTCCTTTCAGGCGTGGGGTCAGCGCAGGGTCCACTGCTGGTTGGACTGGCCGTTGCAGGACCACAGGATCAGCTTGGTGCCGTTCGTGGTGCCCTGGCCGTTCGCGTCGAGGCACAGGTTGGACTGGACGCCGGTGATGGTGCCGTTGGAGTTGACGTTCCACTGCTGGTTGGTCTGGCCGTTGCAGTCCCACACGACGACCTGCGTGCCGTTGGTGGTGCCCAGGTTGTAGGCGTCGAGGCACTTGCCGTTGACCGTCAGCTGCCGGGACGCGGTCTGGGTGAAGGACTGCTGGGGCTGGCCGTTGCAGTCCCACAGCTGCGCCTGTGTGCCGTTGGCGCCCCCGTTCGGCACGTCCACGCAGCGGCCCGACTGCGCGCCCACGATCGCGCGTCCGGTCGGTGTGCCGTCGGTTCCGCTCACGGTGAGCAGCACGGCCTCACCCGCCGGGACCGACGCGGTGTACCCGGAGGCGAAGCTGCCGCGGTCGGTCGCCGCCCACACGTCCCGCACGGAGGCCGATCCGGTCAGGCCCAGCGACGACCACCGGGCGGCGATGTTCGCCGTCGAGGAGGTGCGGTTGAGCAGCACGACCGCGCGCTTGCCCGTGCCCGACAAGACCTTGCTGTAGACCTGGAGACCCGCGGCGTCCTCGGCGACCTTGGTCCCCTGCCGCCCGGACGGGTCCTGGTCGATGGCGATCATCTCGCGGTTGGTCAGCGTGGCGCGGGTGGCGGCGGTCATCTCGGTGAGCTTGTTCCCGGCGATCAACGGCGCGCCGACGATCGCCCACAGGCTCACGTGGGTGCGGTTCTGGGCGTCGGAGAAACCGGGCATGCCGGCGATGAGCATGTCGGGGTCGTTGTAGTGGCCGGGGCTCTGCGCGCTCGCGTGCTGCGCGGAGTCGAAGTTGCGCAGGACCCGGGCCATGTCCGGGCGCTCGCCGTAGAAGATGATGTCGTGGCTGGTGCGCCACAGGTTCGAGATGCCCGGCGCCCAGTTCCACGGCTGGTTGTCGCCCCACTCGCACACCGAGAACACCATCGGCCGACCGGTCTGCGCGGTGGCACGGGCGATGGAGTCGCTGATCGCGGTGTAGGTGTCGCGGGCGTTCAGGCCCTCGGCGTTGCCGCCGCACCAGTCCACCTTGACGTAGTCGAAGCCCCACCGGGAGAACTGGAGGAAGTCCTGGTCGTAGTGGCCTTCGCTGCCGGTGCCGGGGTAGGCGGGGTGCCCGGTCGGGTAGTAGTAGCCGCAACCGTTGCGACCGGCGTCGGTGTAGATGCCCGCCTTGAGGCCCTTGCTGTGGATGTAGTCGACGATGGCGGTCATCCCGCCGGGCCACTGCGCGGGGTCGATCGTGATGTTGCCGCCGGCGTCCCGGGTGCCCTTCCACCACCCCTCGTCGATGTTGACGTACTCGTAGCCGGCGTCCTTCATGCCGGACGCCACGAGCGCGTCGGTCTGCTGCTTGATCAGGTTCGCGTCGATCGCGCCCGCGAAGCTGTTCCAGGAGTTCCAACCCATCGGTGGTTTCGTGATCGGGGCCGCGCCCGAGGCGGCCGACGCGGCGGGCGGGCCGACCAGCAGCCCGATCACCAGGCCGCACACCAGTGCGACCACCCGAGACTTCACCCAGCGGTTGCGGAACATGGGTATCCCTTCGGTCCAGCGTCATCGCCGGTAGGGATGTGAACGCTAACGAAGCCTGTTCGAGCCGAACAGGGGTGACGTCTCAGGTGGCCGCCTGTAAACGATTATCCGTTTGAGCTAAAGCGTGTTAGCGCGAACATCACCGTGCGCGGTGAGCACATAGCCCTCCGGTCCGACGAAGGAGAACATCGGCCCAAAGGGGCTCTCCGTGATCGGCGTCAGCACCTCGACCCCGGCCTCGGTGAGCCGGCCGTGGAGCGCGTGCGCGTCCTCGGCCCGGAACCACATCACCACGCCCAAGCCGGGCCGCGGGGTGTCGGCGAGGTCGACGCCCGGGAGGGGCGCGCGCAAGGCGAACGTGGTCGGCTTGGTGTCGAACACGACGGCGTGCGGCGGCGACACGGCGACTCGGCGCAGGCCCAGGTGCTGCTCGCAGAACGCCGCCGCCGCGTCGAGGTCGCGCACTTGCAGGGCGACGAAGGTGGGGCCGTCGATGGTGGCGGGCACAGGGCCGGCGGTCACGGGTTTCCTCGTTTCGTCGATGTCAAAGCTTTGACATATCGGAGACTAGGTCGAGGCGGACCGGATGTCAAAGTTCTGACATGATGGCGGACATGTCGCCCCAGCCGCCCCACCCCGCCGACGACATCACCCAGCACGTCGGATACCTGCTCAAGCGCGCGCAAGCCGCCCTGCGCGCCGCGATGGACAAGGTCCTTCGCGAGCACGGCCTGACCGTGCCGCAGTACTCCACCCTCGAACTCCTCGCCCTGCACCCGGGCATGTCCAACGCCGACCTCGCCCGCGCCACCTTCGTCACCCGGCAGTCGGGCAACGTCGTCCTGCGCGGCTTGCAGGACGCCGGACTGATCACCCGGCCCACCACCACCGACCACGGCCGAGCCCTGCCCGCGCACCTCACCGACGAGGGCCACGCGCGCCTGGCGGAGGTGCAGGCCGCCGTCTACGCCGTCGAAAAGCGCATGGTCGAGGCGATCCCGCCCCAGCGCATGACGGCGCTGCTCGCCGACCTCGACCGCATCGCGACCGCCCTGGAACGGGGAACCACTCAATAGACGGGTATACGCAATAGCCCGCGATACCCGTTGTTCAGCCGTGCGCAGTGCCGATGCTGGGTCGCATCCTGCTACGGCTGAAGGAGATTGGTTACGCATGTCCACCTCACACGGGCGAGGCAAGCGCATGGCCGGTCTGTGCGCCGGCATCGCCTCGACCATCGCACTGACGCTCAACGGTGTCGGTGTCGCACAGGCAGCTGAAGGCCGGGTCCTGGGTGCGGGCGCTCCGGGCGCCATCGAAGGCAGTTACATCGTTGCCCTGCACGACGTGCCGGGCGCCCAGGCCGCCGCGGTGTCCGCGCAGGCGACAGGCCTCGCCGAGCGGTACAACGGCAAGGTCGCCCAGATCTACTCCGCCGCGCTGCACGGCTTCTCGGTGCAGATGACCGAGCGCCAGGCCAAGCGGCTCGCCGCGGACCCGGCGGTGCGACACGTCGAGCAGAACTCGATGGCGCACGCGACCGAGACGTGGGGCCTGGACCGCGTCGACCAGCGGGACCTGCCGCTGGACAACGCCTTCGCCGCGCCGAACGACGGTTCCGGGGTCAAGGCGTACGTGCTGGACACCGGCATCGACTTCACCCACCCCGACTTCGAGGGCCGGGCGACCAGCGGCTACGACTTCATCGACAACGACAGCGACGCCCGGGACTGCCACGGCCACGGCACCCACGTGGCCGGCACGATCGGCAGCAAGACCTACGGCGTGGCGAAGAACGTCGAACTGGTCGCCGTCCGGGTGCTGGACTGCAACTCCAGCGGCCCGTGGGACAAGATCATCGCGGGCATCGACTGGGTCACCCGCAACGCCCCGACCGCCGCGGTGGGCAACATGAGCCTCGGTGGCAGCCGCACCACGTCGGTCGACACGGCCGTCACCAACTCGGTCAAGGCGGGCGTCGCGTGGGCCGTCGCGGCGGGCAACGCGGGCCAGAACGCCTGCAACTACAGCCCGGCTGCCGCGGAGGGCGTGCTGACCGTCGGGGCGACGGACAACGCGGACAAGCGCAGCGTGTGGAGCAGCAACTCGGGGTCCAACTACGGCAGTTGCGTCGAGCTGTTCGGGCCGGGCACCTCCATCACGTCCACCACCAAGGGCGGCGGCACCGGCCAGATGAGCGGCACGTCGATGGCAACCCCGCACGTGGCGGGCGGCCTGGTGCTGGCGACCAGCGCCGACCCGGCCATCTCGGTGGCCGACGCCAACGCCAAGGTGCTGGACACGGCGACCACCAACAAGGTCACCGACCCGAAGGACTCCCCCAACCGGCTGCTCTTCGTGGACGACCTCGGCACCCGCGACCCGGGCGCGCCGAAG
This sequence comes from Saccharothrix sp. CCNWYY140, assembly GCF_037401995.1. Classification (NCBI taxonomy): domain Bacteria; kingdom Bacillati; phylum Actinomycetota; class Actinomycetes; order Pseudonocardiales; family Pseudonocardiaceae; genus Saccharothrix; species Saccharothrix sp. CCNWYY140. Next base: position 634 of record NZ_JBBEGC010000033.1, on the reverse strand, counting down.
GCCTCGTTCACCGCGGCCTGCTCGTCCACGACCCCGTCCTGCACCTTCGACGCGTCGGCGTCGTCCGACCCGGATGGGTCGATCACCTCCTACACCTGGGAGTTCGGCGACGGGACGACCGGCACCGGCATCAGGCCGGCCCACACCTACGGCACAGCCGGCGCCTACACGGCGAAGCTGACCGTGACCGACAACGCCGGCAAGACCGCCACCACGTCGAGGCGGGTGCAGGCCGGCCCGCAGCCCCCGACGGCGTCCTTCACCGTGTACTGCTACCAGGCCGGATGCGACTTCAACGGCACCGCGTCGACCGACCCGGACGGTGACATCGCCTCCTACACCTGGAACTTCGGCGACGGGACAACCGGCACCGGCGCCACCACCAAACACACCTACCCCGCCCGCACGGGCACCTACTCGGCGCAGCTCGTAGTGACCGACCGGACGGGCGGCAAGGGCACCATCACCAAGCCGATCCAGTGCAACGTGTACGGCTCCCTGACCTTCTGCTTCGGCCCGTACTACTAGGCACCCCACCCAGAGCACCGGAGGTGCTCTTCGGCGGAGCCGGCAAGCGGCAGTCCACCGAGGAGGACACAGCGCAACTTGGGCTTCTTGCTTGTGTCATCCCCGT